>VAWU01000009.1:1588-27309 GCA_005888325.1 Actinomycetota bacterium | reverse complement strand
GTGTCCCACAACTCAATTTGTCCCTGTTCGTCACCCGACGCCAAGGTTCGACCGTCGGGACTGAACGCCAGCGAATTAAACGGCGTGTCTGAGGACGCAATCGTCCGCCGAACCCCGGATCCGATGTCCCACAGCTGAATGTGCACCACATCTCCGCTCGGTGGGTTGGAGATCGCACAAGCCAGGGCGAGCATCCGCGCGTCCGCGCTGACCTCGACAACGATTGGGGAGTTCCCCAGACACACGAACGGAGACCCGAAACGTTGAGCCTCGCCCGTTGCAACCTGCCACACGGTGACAGCTCCGTCGGGTCCGACGATCGCGAGGCTCTCTCCGTCGGGACTAAAGGCGAGCGGGTTGTATCCGGGATGCGCGGCCTTCACCGTTGGCTGGTAGGGCAATGGCTGACCTGATGTCGTCTGAATCGCCACACTGCCGTCAGGATGAACGAGCGCCACGGTGCGGGCGTCCGGGGAAAGCACGCCGACGTCAGCGGGTTGGATCTGTATCGGTAAACGTTTGCCGAGCGGTGGCTGAGCAGGCTGGGTCCCAGGGGAGAACGCGATATCAACGCTGAAGAGCCCCAGGACGTCGTGTGCGGCTGAGTCGGCTGCGATCAGCGTCTTCCCGTCGGA
This sequence comes from Actinomycetota bacterium, assembly GCA_005888325.1. Classification (NCBI taxonomy): domain Bacteria; kingdom Bacillati; phylum Actinomycetota; species Actinomycetota bacterium. The sequence goes on along the minus strand of VAWU01000009.1, from coordinate 26,674 downwards.
GCTGAATTGCACCAAACGCGGCGTTGGCGCCGCCGCAGCAAGAGGATCGCCGAGGAGCCCGGTTTCTACGTTGAACAGTCTGAATGTCAGATCGACATCATTTGATACCGCCATGATCTGGGAGTCAGGGGAGATGCCCACAATCTGTTGGTTCTCGTCCAAGGGGACTCCTCGGGGTCGTCCCTGCCTGGTCGCCAGGTCCCACACGATGATCGGTGTGTCAAGGCTTCTTGACGCGACCGAGGTCAGCGTTTTGCCGTCTGAGCTGAACTCGAGACGGACAAAGTCGAGGCTCCCGAGTTTGTCACGATGATGACCACGCAGCGGGGGCCCCAATTGCTGGCCGGTGTGAGCATCGAACAGAGTGATCGTGCCCACAAGAAAACAGTGCCGCGGGCGTGACGGCCTCCGCTCGCACGTCGAACTGGCTGCGGCGAGAATCGACGCGTCGGGGCTGATGGCCACCAGCTGCACGCCTGACTCGGAGTCGCTATGGAGCACCGGGGTAAGGGGTCGGCCTGTGGAGACATCCCAGAGCTGCACATCCCCGTAGCCGTTGGCCCCGCCACCGCCGGTGGCCAGGATGGTGTTGTCGCGGCTGAATGCCAACGCGGTGACATAGTTCGCCGGCTCCGTCATCGGAACCAGCTGGCTTGGGAGAAGTTGCCCCAAAGGCAGACTCCAAATCCGTACGGCACCGTTCTGCTCATAGCCGAGCAAGGTGCCGTCGGGGCTGAATGCGATCGAGCGAGGCGTGGTTGGCGCGGGCGGCTGGCGGTCAAGCGGTTGGGCTGTATCAAGGTCGAAGAGTTTGACTCCCGCATCCCTGCTCGCAGCGGCCAAGACTTGGGACCTTCGGGAACTCGCCAGTGGCTCAAACGCGGGTAGGAACGCACGCAGCGCGGGTTGCGCGAGCAACCCGTCGAGCAGACTGCTCCGCGACTGCGCGTTCACTTCAGCTCGATTGGCCTCTACGCCCAACAGAAGCGCAACGTCGAGGTCTCCGGCGTTGAGGGCGTTGAGAGCGTTCGCGGCCAACCCTCGAGACAGGGCGGCTGCGCGTTGACGCTCCGCCTCTGCTCGCTGTAGGTCTGCCTCCTGCCGTCGCTGCTCGGCAAGGAGCGCGCTGACATTGGCGGCTCGCGCCGCTTGCGTTGCGCGATCTGCGGACTCAACGGCATCCTTGGCCGCGGCATCGGCCCGCCGGGCCTCGCCAAGGGCGCGAGCGGCCTCGCGGGCTCGGTTCCTTTCGGCCTCGCGCGCGTTGTCGGCCTCAACCTGAGCGCTCGCGTTGGCTGCCTGGGCGCTGAGGTTGGCGGTCTGAGCGAGATCGCGTTGGCGCGCGGCATTGAAGGCTTCGAGCTGAGCACGGTCGCCAGCCTGGCGGGCCTGCTCGGCGGCGGACGCCTGGGCGTCCTTGGCCCGGCGCTCCTGACCAGCGGCGACCGTGGCACGGTATGCAGCGAGTCGCGCGCGTCCCGCGGCCGCGTTTGCCTTGTGGGCGTTGCCGATCGCGAAGACCGAGGCCAACACTGCGGCCAGCGCAAACAGCAACAGGCTGAGCACGCCCGTGCGCGCCAGAGCGATGGCGCGACGGTGGCGCCGCACGTCCTCAGACTCCAGCTCCTCCTTGGCCACGCCGTGCATGGGCGCGGCCAGGTCGGCCACGGCCTCGCGGAACTTCGAGTGGCGCAGGTCCAGCTCGGTCTCGTCGCGCGCCCAGCGCATGTCGAGGTGACGGGGCTCGTCGGTGAAGTGACCGGCCAGAGCGGGCGGCAACGCGGTGGAGGCCGCGGGATCGTAGTCGCCGCGGGCGTTGTTCCACGCCAGGGTGCCGTCTGTGAGCACGGGCAGGATGTGATCGGGGTTCTTGGTCGCGCACCAGTGCTCGATCTCGCGGTTCACCCAGGGTGAGGCGGCCGCCGCGGGGGAGGCCATGAGCACGAAGTAAGAAGAGTCGTTCAGGGCAGTGACGATGGAGGCCCACAGGTGGGGATTGACGCTCAGGCCGGTGTCGTCACGGAAGACCCGCAGCGCCCGCACCCGGTACCAGGGACGGGCGAGGCGCTGGAGGCCGGTCTGCACGGCCGGGGCCAACCGCCCATCGGCCGCGTGCGAATAGGAAACGAACGCGTCGTAGGCCATTGACGCCTCCCCACCCTTGAAGTCGGCGCAATCCTTGTCGGTAGACGTCGGCGTTGCCAAGGGTCGCCGATGTGACCCCCGGGCATCGCTGGCCGATTTTGAGGCCGTTCGCCTGCCTTGCACTGCGCCTGGAGGGCGATGTGCGCCCGCCTGTGATCGGTTCCGAACGCGACCGTGGCATGTTGAGTGGACGGGATCTCCGAGGACACGAGGAATGCCAAGGGCGCGTCGACATCGAGCCGGGTGGAACAGACTGCCGGCTGCGCTGGGCGCCTTGGCGTTGGTCGGTCTGGCTTGTAGCGGTGGCGGCCGCACGTCGCAGCTCAAACCAGTGGTCGACCAGGGAATCCACAAGATCCGCCACGTGGTGGTGATCATGCAGGAGAACCGCTCGTTCGACTCCTACTTCGGCACGTTTCCGGGAGCCGAAGGCATCCCCATGCGCGACGGGGCACCGAGCGTGTGCGTGCCGGATCCCAAGAAGGGAATGTGCGAGCGACCGTTCCCGGACCACGCCGACGTGAACGGCGGCGGGCCCCACAGCCTGGCCAACGCCGTCGCCGACATCGACGGCGGCAGGATGGACGGCTTCGTCGCCCAGGCCCAGGCGGGACTGCTCGGCTGCCTCGACGCCACCAACCCGGCCTGCACCAACTCGGAAGTCCCCGACGTGTTGGGCTACCACACCGGCTCGGACCTGCCCAACTACTGGAGCTACGCACACGACTACGTGCTCCAGGACCACATGTTCGAGCCCAACGCCTCCTGGAGCCTGCCGGAGCATCTGTTCCAGGTGTCGGAGTGGTCGGCTTACTGCACCCGACACGACGACCCGACCAGCTGCACCAACGCCGTGCAGGCGCCGGGCCTGCCCCCGGACTTCATGCTCCTTCCTCGTGAGAGTCCGGCCAGGAACGAACCGATCTACGCGTGGACCGACCTCACCTACCTGCTGCACAAGCAGCGCGTCCCCTGGGGCTACTACGTGGTGGCGGGGACGCAACCGGACTGCCAGGACGACGCCGCCCTTTCCTGTGCGCCCGTGCGGCAGAACGCGAAAACGCCCGGCATCTGGAACCCGCTGCCCTACTTCGACACCGTCAGGGACGACGGCGAGCTCGGCAACATCCAGTCGGTCGACCGGTTCTACGCCGCTGCCGACCAGGGGACACTGCCCGCGGTCTCTTGGGTGGTGCCCTCGGGCGCGTTGAGCGAGCACCCTTCGGCGCCCGTGAGCTTCGGACAGTCCTATGTCACGAGCCTGATCAACGCGGTGATGCGCGGTCCGGAGTGGGATTCGACCGCCGTGTTCCTCGCCTGGGACGACTGGGGCGGCTTCTACGATCACGTCGTTCCGCCTCGGGTGGACGCGAACGGCTACGGCCTCCGTGTACCAGGCATCGTGATCAGCCCCTACGCCAAGCACGGCTACGTCGACCACCAGACGTTGAGCTTCGATGCCTATGTCAAGTTCATCGAGGATGACTTCCTGGGTGGCCAGCGCCTCGATCCGCGCACCGACGGGCGGCCGGATCCCCGACCCGGCGTGCGCGAGAACGCCACGGTGCTGGGCGACCTGCGCGCCGATTTCGACTTCAGCCAGAGACCCCGCCGACCGCAGCCACTGCCGGTCCACCCGCAGACGACGCTCACGGGCACACCGCATGTCCCTTGAGGGGGGACCGACTCGAGCCCGGCCGTCGATGTCGTCACCGCAAGGGGATCACGATCACCGACGCGGGCACGGACAGATTGAGCATCCGCTCGAGAATGGGGCGGAGGTCGTCCGGCACTTGGGGATGCGTCGCCAGACGGAACAGGTTTGTGTCGAGCAGCGCGAACAACTTGGCGTTTCTTCGCGCCTTGAGGGCCCTGGCGACCTCATCGTGGAGGCGCGACAGCTCGAGTTTGTCCTCGCGTGGTGAGTCGTAGTGAGCGAGCTCGACGGCTCCCGGCGTCGCTTTCAAACTTGCAATGACGTCTTTTCCCGTCACGTAGGCGACGACGGCGGTGGCCTGGGACTGAGCGAGGACGCCGTGGGGACGGGCCATGACCGAGTTGGTGGGATCCATGCCGGCGGTCAGGCCGGCTCGCTCCAACTCCAGCAGCAGGCTGAACCCTGCGCCCACGTCTGCGAACGAATCCTCCCAGGAGATGTAGTACCGACCGTCTCGTGGCAGCTTGCGGAGGACGGTCGGCATCATCGCACTCAGACTTCGCGACACGCCCGGGTGCGGAACGTGCGCGCGGGTGGCATCGATGGTCGACGCAGACGCGGCCAGCAACGCCACCGCAACGCAGGCGGTCGTCGCGATCCTGGCCGCGAGCATCATCGGCGACGTGCGGCCCTGCTCGTGCCCACGACCGCTCCAGTACCGCGTCGCGCCGACGGCCGCCGTGTAGCCGACGGCGATCACGACCAGCACCGTCGTGCCCCATAGCCACAACACGAGGTAATCCAACAGACGCCCGAGGATCCGGCTGATCGACAACAGCCCGAGCAACAACGCCGAGGCCACGACCGTGTGCAGCGCGAGCAGGGCCCGGTGCCGCCACCGCCAGCTGGCCGCGACCGCCGCAACCCAGGCGATGAGCAGCAACGCTCCGGGCCATGGCGCACCGTCCAGCCGCTGATGTCCGGTCAGCAGCGTGGTGACGTCGAGGTGCGCCCACCATGCGGACAGCGCTTGGCTCATGCCCACCGCTTTGATGCCCGGGTGGGAGAAGTGGTCCCACAAAACCGAGAGGTTCCCCGGCTTGTTGATCACCTCGTCGATCAGCACCGGCAACCAGAGCAGAACCAGCAGCGCACCGGACCAGCGCGCCCACCGGGCAAGGTCCTGTGGTGGGACGCCATCATCACGGCGCCGCCGGCGCGCCTCGACGAGCACCCAGACGGTTGTGGCCATGCCGATGCCGGCGACCAGACCGAGATAGGAGATGTGCGTCTGCACACAGAAGACGCCGGTCCCGACCATGACGGGCAGCAACGGGAAGTCGCCGCACAGCACCGACCACGCGGCCAAGAGGAATACAAACCACCACAGCATCGACGACCAGGGAAGCCACGGCACTGTGAGGCGTTGGGCGCCGTAGGCGTGGACGAGCACCGCGAGCATCGCCGTGACGCCCAGTGCGAGCGGCCAGCCGCCGCGGCGGACCGCGATCCAGACGGCCGTGCCCACCGCAGCAACGTTCAATGCCGCATTCGACGCCAAGAGTGCCCAGGACGAGCTCCCGAGCAGCCGGTAGATCGGCGCGAGCGCGTAGAAGCCCATGGGCCCCGGGTGGCTGCCGATCACGCCCAACCCGTCGAGTCGTCCCGGCAGCCCGATGAGCGGTGAGTGCCTGGTGCCGACGTCGCGGACGCGCATTTCGATCTGCGCCCAGTCGAAGATCGGGTACCACCGCGGCGATCGCATCACGACGAGGGCGGTGATCACGGGCACTGCGACAACCGCGAAAACCAGCGCCGCAACGGCTAGCGCACTGCGCCGCGCAGCAGGCTGCACCGCGGCCGTACGCGCCGCGGTGCTCCGGCCCGATGGCTTCGATGGTCCCCGCTTCTTGGCCCCGAGCGGCTTCGCCCCCGATCGCCTGGCCGCCGGCTTCTTCACTCCTGGTCCCGCCCGCTTCTGCGCCATCGTCACGAAGTCTCCCACCCAACGCCCCGCCGCTCAGGCCGGCTGCACCACTCGTGGGCTTCCGGTTCTCGCCGGAGGCGATCGTCCTCGCGATGCGCTGGTATCTGCGGTTCGGGCTGTCCAACGTCTCATCTCGGCGCGATACGCGGGCTGGGCTACGTGCGGCATACGAACGATTACGGTCCGCCAGGTGCCTACCGACCCAGGAAGGGAGCAAGCTATGAGACCGCTCCGATACTCGATCAACGTCACCCTCGACGGCTGCTGCGATCACCAAGTGGGGATCCCGGACGAGGAGTTGCATCGCTATTGGGCCGCCCAGCTGGAACGAGCCGATGCCCTTCTCTTTGGCCGGGTGACCTACGAGATGATGGAGGCAGCGTGGCGGCAGACGGCGACGGGAACGTGGCCTGACTGGATGGCTGATTGGATGATCCCCTTCGCCCGGACGATCGACAGCGCAAAGAAGTACGTCGTGTCGGGCACCCTGGACCACGTCGATTGGAACGCGGAGCTCGTGCAGGGTGACCTGGGGAAAGCCGTTCAGCAGCTGAAGCGGGAGCCTGGCAGAGGCCTGTCCGTGGCAGGCGTGACCCTCCCGCTGGCCTTAGCGGACCTGAGATTGATCGATGAGTACGAGTTTGTCGTGCATCCGATCTTGGCCGGCCACGGGCCGACGTTGCTCGCCGGCCTGCGCGAGCAGCTCGAGTTGAACCTCGTGGGGCGCCAGGAGTTCCGGTCGGGGGCGGTGGCTCTGCGTTACCAGCCCAGTCGAGTCACGGCTTGACGAGCCGTCCTTGCGCGTTGCGAAGAGCGACACGATCGCGGCGAGCGTGAGATCGCGCTCCAGAACGCGTGATCGAGGGCACGTACATAACGACGGAGCGCCAAGCCCGACCAGGGGCGCCCGAACCGGTGCACTCTCAGGGGGTCATCGCAACGCCTTGTCGAGTGCCTCGGATGGTGTCATCCAGCCGAGGGTTGTCGAGGTCGACCGTTGAGCTCGGCGGCAACTGCGTCGAGATCGGCCTGGGAATGCAGTGCGAGGTCACTGCGCTTCGGGATGTACTGACGTAGCAGTCCGTTGGTGTTCTCATTGCTACCGCGCTGCCATGGACTTCTCGGGTCACAGAAGTAGACCGCCACACCGGTGTCGACACCGAAGCGCGCATGGTCAGCCATCTCTTTGCCTTGGTCCCAGGTGAGTGAGCGACGGAGCTGGTCGGGCAACGCGGTGATCCGCTGGCCAATCGCGTCGGCGACGACGTCGGCGCGAACTTCCACCACCTCGAATTGCATCTGGACGGGAGGGCTCGAACCTCCAACCCCCGGCTCCCGGAGCCGGTGCGCTTCCGTTGCGCCCCGTCCAACTGATTTGCGTTGCAGTACTGACGGTCGGATTCGAACCGACACTGACGGCGGTCTGAGCGCCGTGCCTCTCCCAGTTGGGCTACGTCAGCGTGTTTGCGTGTGCGTGGACCAGGCGGGAGTCGAACCCGCAGCCGTCTCCTTGCAAGGGAGCCGTCGCTTCCGTTCGCAACTGGCCCATGAGTCGCGGGAGCGGGAATCGAACCCGCGTGCAAGGCGTATGAGACCTCGCTGATCCCAGATCCCCCGCAGTGCGATACCTCCAGCCGCCTGCGTGTCGTGCAGGTGCGCTACCGCTTGCGCCACGCGTCGACGTTGTGGTCCCAGGAGCGCTCGAATCTCCTCCTGCCGGACTTCAACCGGCCGCTCCACCGTCAGAGCTTCAGGACCGTGGGCCTGCTCGAGAACCGAGCGATCGAAGGCGCACGCCCTTGCGGGTATTCACGTGACAGGTGAAGGAACCCTCGTTCTTCGCATCGAGCAGACAGAGTGGGCGAAGGGAGTTGAACCCTCGCCTTCGGTGTGGGGAACCGACGTGCTGTCCGTTGACACCACGCCCACTGGGTTGCGATGGCCGCCCTGCGTCAGTCCCCTGCGGGAGCTGACCCGCGACGGCCGTCGCGAGGTTCAGGTCCCCTTGTAGTTGAGAACCTGGTGCAGCGTGTGGCGGATCTCGACGAGGTCGGCTTGGTCGGCCATGACCTGATCGATGTCCTTGTAGGCCGAGGGGATCTCGTCCACCAGTGCGCCGGCCCGCTTGTCGAGCCAGACCTTGCCGGCCATCTGCTCGGCGAGGTCTGCGGTGGTGAACAGCTTCTTGGCCCGAGTACGGCTGTGCCGGCGACCGGCGCCGTGGCTGCACGACATCCAGCTGGCCTCGTTACCCTTGCCCGCCACGATGTAGCTGCGCGTGCCCATCGAGCCGGGGATGACACCGAGGTCACCGGTGTCCGCCTTGATCGCACCCTTGCGGGTGATCCACAGCTCGGCGCCGTTATGGACCTCGCGCTGGGTGAAGTTGTGATGGCAGTTGATGCGCTGCGTCTCCCGGCCGTGGCCGATGAACGCAAACACCTCGCGCATCGCGTTGTCCATCATCTGATCGCGATTCGCACGGGCATAGTCCTGGGCCCACAGCATGTCGCCGATGTAGGCCTGGAACTCGGGCGTGCCCTCCATGAAGTACGCCAGGTCAGGATCCTCCAGACGCAGCTGCAGGTCCTTGGCGAGCCGACGTGCCTTCGCGATGTGCATCTGCGCGAGCTGGTTGCCGATGCCCCGGCTGCCCGAGTGCAGCACCACCCACACCCGGTCCCGCTCGTCGATGCACAGCTCGAAGAAGTGGTTGCCGGAGCCGAGGGTGCCGAACTGCTTGGTCACCTTCACCGCCTGCTTGTCGGCCAGCTCGGTCGCCGGCTTGTGCTGCGCCAGCCACTCGTCGGCGTTGCGAGCCGCCACGTCGTGGCCCTGGCCGACACCAGCGGGGATTGCCCTGCCGATGCGGCCAAGCAACGGCTCGAGCGCATCGGGCAGCTGGTCCTCGATGACGTTGAGCTCGGCGGCGACCATGCCGCAACCGATGTCGACACCGACCGCGGCGGGGATCACGGCGCCCTTGGTCGGGATCACCGAGCCGACCGTTGCGCCGATACCGATGTGTGCGTCGGGCATGAGAGCGACATGGCCCTCCACGATCGGGAGGCGAGCGGCCTTCTCAGCCTGGCGGATGGTCCCCGGGTCGATGTCGCTCGCCCAGGAGATGAGCTTGTCGTTCACGTTGGTGGGCATGTCACCTCCTCCTTGCTCTTGTTGGTGTGGTGTGGTCGGCGGGAGTCGAACCCGCATCACAAGCATGGCGTGCTCGCATCCTCGCCGTTGGACGACGACCACGTGGTCTGCGATCCGTGAACCGCCTGGAACGAGGCGTGCCGGCTGATGCCGGTCTGCAGCCGCGTGCCTCGCTCCTCGGCCACCGGGCGATGCGCTGCCACAGGAGGACTCGAACCCCCACAGTCGGAGTAACAATCCGACGTCCTTCCGGTTAGACGATCTGGCATCGACCGGCTGGTCTCGCCTGCGCTTCGCTGGCTCGCTCGCCGGTTCGTACCGCGACGGGGAGTCGAACCCCGGCTTCCGGGTTGAGGGCCCGGCGTCGTGTCCGTTGGACTACCGCGGCATGGAGGAAGCGGTGGGACTCGCGCCCACAAAGCCCTCGCGACCCCTACCTGTTTTCGGGACAGGCTCCTCATTTGGCCGGATCCCTTCCGTGATGGGGCCCTCGGTGGGAGTAGCACCCACGGCCTCGTCCGTACCGGGGACGCGCTCTGGCTCGCTGAGCTACAAGGGCCTGATCTATGACATCACGCCTCGCCGGCACGACTCGAACGTGCGACCCCGCCTTCGGAGGGCGGTGCTCTCGTCCACTGAGCTACGGCGAGCTGAGCGCCGACGGCAGGGGTCGAACCCGCACTCTCCGGTTTCGTAGACCGGTACCTTCTCCATTCGGCCACGTCGACATGGCGCCACCGACGGGACTTGAACCCGTGACCTTCTGCTCGACAGGCAGCTGCTCTAGCCGGCTGAGCTACGGCGGCGTGGTGCGCGCCCTGGGCCTCGAACCCAGTCTTGTCCGGGGTAAGAGCCCGGTGCCCTACCGGTCAGGCGTGACGCGCGCGGTGGGCCGGAGGGAATCGAACCCCCTGTGTCGGAAGACGGCTGGTCTACAGCCAGCTGCGCCCCATGGCGCGACCGACCCATGTCGAAGCCAGGTGGCGCTGGCCTCGACGACGATGTCTCTGCAGTTGTCAAGGTGCTGGTGTCCGACTGATAGCCAGGCGCGTTGAAGCAGGCTCGGAAGGAGTCGAACCTCCGGCCGTCGGTTTTGGAGACCGCGACACCACCGTGACTCAAGCCCAAGTGAGATCGCGGCATGACGTTGTGCGCGGCTACGGGCGGAGCGCCGGCGAGATCGGCGAGAAGTGCTGCGTCTTACCAGCGCACGACAGGCCTGCCGGCATCGGCAGAGTCCCGTCGTCCCGGCTTCATCTCATGATCGAGATATGTGCCGGGCGAGCACGCGGACGCGCCGAAGCTCGACAGGGCCTGACCCTGGACCGTTCGTTCGGCGGTGAAGATGCGTGCCATAGGAACGATGATGATCGGCTCTTCGCCGCTCCGTGTCAACCGCTTATCGCGGTGGGGGGACGCGCTGCTGCTGAGTCCGGCCGAAACAGTCAGATGAGCTCGGCCTCGAGCGCCCTTGCGCGGCGGGAAGTGTTCAAGCTTCGTCACGTCATGACAGAGCGATGTTACGGAGATGGGTCGATCTATCGGCGGTCGGTCGACGGCCGATGGTACGGCGCCCTCGGAGTGGGCCGTGAGGGACTCGACCCCCGCCCCTTGCGCGTCATCTATGTGAAGCGCAGTCCAGCATGTATCCGTGGACATCCCGAACACTTCCGCGTACCAGGCCGCGCTGCGTTCGGGATCGCAAACAGAGAGGTTCACCTCGATGCGACCGGTGATGGCAGGCACACTGGCAGTCTTTCAGCGCAGTCACGACGGTGCCCCGGTTGACGCGTCCAGTGCCCCCACGCGCCGGCTACGTGAGGCACCGGGGTGCATCGATTGATCCGCCAACCTGGAGTGCCCGGGTCGTTCACGATCGAGGTGGTCGATCCGAGCAGCGCCGGACTGTTCGCGCTGAATCGAAAATTCGGAGCGTCGGACCCGACCCTGAGGGATCATCCCGCAGTGACCTCCTTGACCTGCTATCTGACGACGTCGTGCTGACGTCGCGCCTCGAGGTTCGTCTCCCGAGAGGATCAGACCGGGCTCGGTTCGTGGAGCTCTTCTGCGATGCAGACTTCATGGTCTTCTCGGCGGGCGTGCTCACGACAGACACGGCGCACGACCGTTTCGACGAGATGCTCGCGAGAGGCGCAGAGCTTTCCTTCGCGAAGCAGCCCGTGATCGAGCGGTCGACGGGAATCATCGTCGGCTACGCCGGTGTGAACTGGTTCGACTTCGAGGGTCGTCGACGTCTCGAGTTCGGCTACCGGCTCGTCCCCGAAGCGCGCGGCATGGGCTACGCCACCGAGGCCAGCCGAGCAGTGCTCGCCAAAGCGGCGGACGACTTCCGCGGCGAGATCCTGATGATGATCGATCCAACCAACCATGCGTCGCAGAACGTTGCGCGCAAGCTCGAATTCACCTTCTGGAAGCAGGCGATCGTGGATGGCTACCTCGACAACATCTACCGGCGGCATATCGACTCGGCAGTGCCGTGGCACCCGAGCAACGATCACCTCCCCTGTCCCCAAACCCCGGCTGACGGCGATTCGCGATGAGGGGACGCTGGGCTGCGCCCTGCGATGACCTCGACGAGAAGGAAATGGATAGATCGGTCGACACCCGCGCCGTACGGTTTGGTGCATGCGCCGTTCGCCCGCCCCCAATGACCTTGACGGTTGGGTGAGCCAGCTGGGGATCTCGTCCTGTCGTCAGCGGGCGAAAGCTCACCTCCTGATGTCCGGACCTCCCGCGTTGCCTGCGCTCCGCCGCGGTCTCCGGCATCCAAAGGCGATCGTGAGGCAGCAGTGCGTGAGGATCTTCGACCAGCTTGTGGACGAGGCCTCACTCCCTGACCTGGTCGTTGCGCTCGACGACGAGGATCCAGGAGTCTGCGCTCGGGCGCTTCACGCGCTGGCGTGCGATCGCTGCAAACAGGATGCATGCCGTCCCGGTGAGGAGCTCTGGGTGCCGAGAGCGCTGGACTTCCTCCGGAACCACCCCAACCCAGACATCCGCGCCGCGGCCATCGATGCCCTAGGCAAGGTGGTGAGAAACCGGCCGGATGTCGTCGCTGCCCTCATCACCGCATCCGAAACCGAACGCAACATCGGTCTTCGGAGCATGGCGCGGCGGCGCGCTCTCGCCTGATCAAGAGCCCTTCAGCTCGGTCTGTCCCGGACCGCCGGGCGGTGACGCTCGGGATCGTGCCCGATCGGCATGGTCAATACCGGGCCCAGCTGCGAACGAGCTTCCAAGTGCCACGTAGGACGCGCCCGCCCGCAAGTGCACCGCTCCTGACGCGGCGGCCGCGCCACCGACCCTTGTCGTCGACGGCCTCGCTGTCGAACCGCTCGTCCCGCAACCGGCGGCAACGACGAGCAACACCACGGCGCCACACGCCGCCACGACGCCTCTCGATCGCCGGCACACGGTCTGCGTCACCCACGCCATCCCCACCCGAGGGTACAACGCGGCCGTCGGGCCAAAGGGTCGCGTCAATCGCCCCGTTGTCGATCTGCGCAGGGTTGGGCCAAGGTTCGCACCGAACTGCCAATCCGCGCTCGCGGATCAGCCGCGACGACCATGACTTCATCATCTTCCTGACCGAGCGAGCGACAACAAATGACGAGCCGCGGTGCGTCCTCTACTTCGAGGTGGCAGACGTCGACATCGAGCACGAGCGGCTCATCGACAGCGACGTCGAGGTGGTCCACGCGCCGCGCGAGAACCCTTGGGGTTACGGGCCGGAGTTTGTGACCCAGACGGCCATGCCATCCGGCTATGGGACTCGCGGAGCGTGAAGTAGCGCATTGCCGCCGCTCGGCGCTGGTGATTGGCGTTCGCTAACCCATGAGAATTGCCGACGGGCACACGATCGGGCCCTCGACTTCTTCCTCGGGAAGAGGTAGCTCTGCGGAGCCTGCACCCGTGAACGGCCGAGGACGTCGAGGATACCGGGAACCCGCACTGCCGCCACGGCCTCGATGAAGCAGGAGACCGTGGACCGGATCCGGTACGGCATCAAGAGCCGCCTGCACTACCGGCGCTTCGCAGAACCGCTCCCACGTGAACTCGTCTGGCAACTCGATCTCGAGGACGGCTCCCCAGCCGTGGTAGTGCCAGTTCCAGTCGGTGGCTCCTTCGAGTTGCGCGGCGTAGAGGAGAGAGTCGCCGTAGCTCTCGGCCCACGACCGCGCTGAGAACCTCGCATCGAAGACCTCGATCGAGAACCACTCGCCCACGGCGCGAGCCTAGATCCCGTCAGGTCGGAGATGTCGGCGGAATCTCGGCGACGGTGTGTCGTCTGTCGACCACAAGAACCGTCACCATTGCTCACTTCTGGCATTCCGAACGGTGAGAAGCCCGAGTGTCCTCGACGCTCGACCCACGAGGAGCGGAGGCGGGTTGTAGTCACGGGGTTCTTCTTAGGATCGGTTGGGCGTTCGGGCTCGACGGTACGTGAGGCCGCGGCCCAGCCGGACGGCTGGCGTTAGTCGATGGCGGCGCGGGTGAACACTCGGGTCGACAGCGCGAGCACGCCGATGGCGAACATGGCGACGACGAGAAGGCTGAGGGTGGCCATGGCGGTGGTGTTGGTCATGCCCCAGATGTCGTGCAGGCCGTGGCCGTTGTGGTCCACGAGCCCGTAGCGCAACAGCGCCAGCGCGTGGGTGACGGGGAGGAGCTTGGCGATGGCGGTCAGTCCGGCGGGCATGGCGCTGATCGGAAAGAAGCTACCGGCCAGGAACCAAGGCAAAAGCGCGACGGGCGGGGCGGCGCCGACGTACTCCTCCTGTTTCTTGATGCGGGCAGCGAGAATCTCCGCCAGGCCATGCATGAACGTTGCCAGGCCGACGACTGCCGCGGCGGCCCACAGCCAGCCCGCGACGTCCGTGGTGAACGTCGCTCCGCGAGCCAGGGAGGCACCCAACAGCGCGATCACTTGGAACAGGCTCACCGCGAGGGCGACGGTCAGGTTGCCGAGCACCATCAACGAGCGGGGGGCGGGGGCGGCCAGCAGGTCACGTTGAGCGCCGCTATCGCGGTCCACGATCATCCCGATCCCGCCAAGGATGCAGCTGAGCGGAACGAGCAGGCCGATCGTGCCGACGGCAACGAAGCTCTGGTAGTCGATCCCCGAGGTCGCGGGGATGGACTTGGCGAGTGCCGGCGCGAGCACATCGGCGAACAGGATCGGGGTGAGGAGCGGGACGAGGATCTCGCGTGGGGTATGGGCGCTGAGTACGAACCGGCGGCCGGTCAGGGTGGAGAACACCGACCGCCAGGCCGGACGAGTGACAGCGGTGTCGGTCGTGGGTCGGAGGTCGACGGGCGGTGCAGTGATAGTCGTGGTCATCGGGTTCCTTGGGTCACGCGGCGGCCGCGAGCCGGCCGCCTGTCAGGTTGAGGTACACGTCGTCGAGGGAAGGCGGTCTTGTGGTCGTGGCGATCACGGCGGCGCCGAAGTCATCAACGGCGGCGAACACGTCGGCTGCAGGGATGCCGCGCAACGGCAGTGTCAGGGTTGAGCCCAAAGCGAAGGCGCCATCGCCGATCACGGAGCGTTGGCGCAGGAAGGAGAGCAGCGGCTCGCCCGGAGCATCGACGCGCAGTTCGACGATCTCGTGGCCGAGCTCGTCCAGCAGCGCTTGGGGCTTGCCGAGGGCGACGATGCGTCCTTCGTGGACGATGGCGACGCGGTCACAGAGCCGTTCGGCTTCGTCCAGGTAGTGGGTGGTCAGCACGATCGTCATATCGCCCGCGTCGCGCAGCGCGCCGATCACGTCGAGCAGCTCGTGACGGATCCTCGGGTCGAGCCCGACGGTCGGCTCGTCCAAGAACAGGACTCTCGGCCGGGAGACGAGCGACCGGGCGATCTCGAGCCGGCGACGTTGCCCGCCGCTGTAGGTGTCGACCGTGCGTTGCAGCAGATCACCCAACCCGAACCGGGTGGCGACTTCACCGATGCGTGATCCGATCTCGCCGCGGGGGACACCCCATAGGCGGGCGTGGATCTCCAGATTGCGTTCACCGGTGAGCGCGCGGTCCACGACCGGGTCTTGGAACACGACCGCGCTCGCCGCCCGCACACCGATCGGGTCCGTAACGACATCGGACCCCGCGACCCGGGCGGTACCGCTGGTGGGCGACACCGTCGTGGTCAGCATCCCGATCGTCGTCGACTTCCCCGCGCCGTTCGGGCCGAGGAGCCCGAAGACCTCGCCTTGGGCGACTTCAAAGCTCAAGCCCTTCACGGCCTCGACGCCACCGGCGTAGACCTTGGTCAACCCGGTTACTTCGATCGCTGGTCGTCTTCCGTTCGAGCCCGACATCATCAACTCGCTCCGTTCCGTTCGTGCATCGCGGTCGGATGCATCCATGAGTAAGGACGAGATGGCGGCGGCGAACGTGACACGACGGAGCTGTCACATTCCGGCTGCCTACTTCGTCGTATCTCTAGACAAGCGATGCTGGAGGACTGATGACCGACCCACACGACCAGGAGTTCCGCGACGCGTGGCTGGAACACCGTGCATACGTCGTCGATCTCGCCTTCCGGATGCTGGGCAACATCCAAGACGCCGAAGACGTCGTCCAAGATGCGTTCGGTCGCCTGCTAACCAACGATGTGGACAGCATCGACGACGTGCGCGGCTGGCTCGTCGTGGTCGTGAGCCGCTTGTGCCTCGATCAGCTCCGATCGGCGCGTGTTCGCCACGCATCCAACACCGCCAGCGTCGATGACCACTCGGACGGGATGCCCGCACCGGCGATTTCCGATCCGGCCGATCGGGTGACGTTGGACGACAGCATCCGCATGGCCTTGCTCGTCGTGCTGCAACAGCTCACGCCGGCGGAACGCGCCGTATTCGTACTGCACGATCTCTTCCAGTTCTCCTTCGATGCCGTCGGTGAGATCGTCGGGCGCAGTACAGCCGCGTGCCGCCAGCTCGCCAGCCGGGCCCGCAAACGCATCGAAGCCGAGACCGGGCCCGACCGTTTCCAACCCGACGCCCGAGATCAACACCGCGTCGCCCAGCGGTTCATCGCCGCCTGCGCCGGCGGCGATCTCAGTGCCCTGCTCGAACTGCTCGATCCCGACGCTGTCGGCGATGTCGACCTCGGCATCGGCGGCAGAGCGGGCCGAGCGCTGCACGGTCACCTGGTGATCGGCCGCAACCTGCTCAAGTTCTGGGGTCCCGCCCGCGGCCGAACGCTCGTCTCCCAACCGGTCAATGGGTATCCAGGTGTGCTGGCGTTCCAGGACCGCCAACTCGTCGGCATCCTGCAACTCAAGGCGCGTGACGGGATCATCCACGACCTGCACGCCATCGCCGACCCAGCCAAGCTCGCCTTCGTCAGCCTGCAGCTCACCTCCGCCGATCGCGGCGACTGAGGTGAGCGAAAGCCTCAGGAGCTCGCTCGTATCGCCGCGGAGGATCAGGCGCTCGCCATTCGCCGTCGGTCGGCCACACCCGGACCACTCCGTCCGTCTGAGACGGGGCGTCCCATCCCCTACATCGACCAGGTGGCTCTGGACCTCTCTGGGTACAACGCCCACAGGCTCGCCTGGACCGGAGCCGCGACCGAGCACTACGACAAGGACTTCGGCCGCGAGCGTGCGCCCCAAATTACGAGACAACGAGGCGGTAACCGAAGTCGAGCGCGTCGAGCTCGAGGAGGTGGCGGTTGCGTCGGCGCCACGCCCCTGATCGCAGGTCCGCCTCGAGCCGGTCGAGCCCGGGCGCAAGCACCGCTGCGTCCAGCAAGGCAAGAGCGGAGATCGACGCGCGGACCCCCGGATCGAGGTACGCGTGGGGTCGCCGCCAATAGGCGCAGAAGAACCCGTCCGTGCAGTCGAAGGGTACGGGGACAACCTCGACACGCATCGGTTTGATCACTGCGCAAACTTGGGAGGGGCCCGAGAACAACGTCCCGCGGAACTGCGCGTATGGCAGGTAGTCGCGGGTAAGCCAGAAGTTGTCCAGCCACTCGTCGCCTTGATCGAAAGTGAGGATCACTTGCCGTCGCGCGACACGCTCGAGCTCGCGCAGACCCGTGGCCGAGTCCTGCCAGTGATGAACGGTGAACGTCGCGAGCGCAGCATCGAAGCACTGATCGGGGAACGGGAGCGCCTCGGCAACTGCTTGCACTACCGGCGCGGCATCGACGGCCCGCTGATCGATCATGACCGGCGATGGTTCGACCGCGACTACCTGGCGATCGATGGGTTCGTAGGCGCCCGCACCCCCTCCAACGTTCACCACGGTGTAGGCGTCACCGAGCGCACGTTCGATCTGTCGCGTGATGCGAGGATCAGGCACGCGGTGGCGTGCGTAGACCTGCCCGACCGTATCGTAGCGATGGGCCACCAAAGGAGTATTGCCCGAGGTCGCAAGACATGGCACTCCAAGGAGGCCGCGAGATCCGACCACGAGGGCGAGGCTCGACATCGGTTCTTGTCCAGGGATGGGCTCTCGTCGTCCTAGTGATCGGCGCACAGGCCGGTCACGCGATCAGGTCTCGCCGGAGGCACGCGGGTTCGCGCCTCGGCGACTGAGGAGACCGTCGACTCGCTGATACATCAGCGCCGAGCTGAAGTTCGGGCGCGTCAGTCGCCGATGAACCAGAGGTAGAGATGGACTTCGTCGCGGCAGTGCTCCGCCATCACGCGAAGGCGGTCAAGCCCGCGACGCTCGACTGAAGTCAGGTCGATGTCCGCTCAGCCGGTCAAGGTCGGCCAGCAGGTCGGACATCTGCAACGCGTACAGGTTGCCCGATCAGCGAGCGCCGCGTCCGCCTCGCCCGGAGGAGCGGGCGGGACCACGGTCACCGCGTAATCGACACGCTCGGCCCGCAGGCCTCGCATCTTCTTGCGGCTGCTGCTCTTGCCCGCCACCGCTCCATAGTGCCCGATGCGGCGCGACCTAGCGGCAGCTCGGTACTCCGTCGGGGTGTGCGCGTACCGCCGCGTGCTCGCATCGCGCGATGAGCCAGAACCGTCGATCTGCGCTGGCGGCTACCCGAGTACCCCGACGAGGTGGATGTCGTTGGGTTCGTGTTCGAACAGCGCGGGGTGCACGGGATCGGCTAATCAGCATCCGCGGGAGAGGTAGAAACCGACGGCCGACGCTGTGGGCGTCGCGGAAACGTATAGGTGAAGCGCGCTGCTCTCTCGCGCGAGGTGGCCCGCCGCATCCCACAACGCGGAGGCAACGCCGTGGCGTCGATCGGCACGGTTGACATCCAAGTACGCGAACCACGCCAGCGGCGGCTCGAAGGATGGTGCCACGACGGCTACGCCGGCGACGCGCTCGCCGTTGAAGGCGCCGAGCACGACGCCAGCATGTTCGTCAACGACGGAGGCGCAGAACTGCACCCTCGCGGCGACGCTGTGGAACCCGTCACCAACAGGATCGAGCGGTGGGATATCGCTCATCGTGACCGGCCGCTCGACGAGGCGACCCTCGACGACCGCGTACTCGCCATCTACGTGCTCCGAGCGGTCGATGGCACCAACGACCTCTCGTAGGCCTGTGAGC
The DNA here is from genome assembly GCA_005888325.1 of Actinomycetota bacterium. Lineage (NCBI taxonomy): Bacteria > Bacillati > Actinomycetota > Actinomycetota bacterium. The sequence goes on along the minus strand of VAWU01000009.1, from coordinate 8,181 downwards.
CCGATCCGTCGGATGGAGATCACGCACTCAGGCTGCCAGCTCCCCGACCAGCCTGCTTCGCACCACCCGCCGAGTTCATGATCGGTCGAGGACCTGGCGGCGGCGCGTCCCACGCAGAGCACGCAGACTGTTGGTCGATGGCCGAGATGCCCCAGACCCGTTACGCGAAGAGCGGCGAGGTCCACATCGCCTACCAGGTCTTCGGCGCGGGACCACCGGACGTGGTCTATGTGCCTGGGCTGCTCTCCCATCTCGACCTCACCTGGGAGGATCGGTTGCTGAGCCGGTTCTTTACCCGGCTCGCCTCGTTCAGCCGGGTCATCCTGTTCGACAAGCGAGGGACGGGCCTGTCCGATCGGGACGTGGGCATGCCCACGTTGGAGCAACGCATGGAAGACCTCCACGCAGTCATGGAGGCGGTGGGCTCCGAGCGCGCCGCCATCTTCGGCTACTCCGACGGGGGTGCCATGAGCATCCTCTTCGCCGCCACCTACCCCCGTCAGACCTCGGCCCTAGTGTTGTGCATGACGACCCCAAGTGCTGTGGGCGACATCGACTTTCCCTGCGGCGACGACATCGAGGCCATGAGCGCCGAGCTGGTCCGCCTGGCCGACGAGGCGTGGGGTGAGGGCGCGACACTGCGCTACTTCGGGGCGAGCGTGGCTCACGAGCCCTGGGCGCGCCAGCTCTGGGGCCGCTGGGAGCGTCTCTCGGTCAGCCCGAGCGGGGCCAGGGCGCTGGTCGAGATGGACACCCAGATCGACGTGCGTCCCGTGCTGTCGGCGGTCGCGGCGCCCACCCTCGTGATCCACCGCAGCGACGACCACGCCATCCCGCGGGCCTGCGGGCGCTACCTCGCCGAGCACATCGACGGCGCCCGCTACTGGGAGCAGCCCGGCGAACATCTGCTCGGGCTGGGCGATGCCGATGCGCTTCTCGACGAGGTGGAGGAGTTCCTCACCGGCGTCCGATCGGTTCCTGAGCCCGACCGCATGCTGGCCACCGTCCTGTTCACCGACATCGTGGGCTCCACCGAGCGCGCGACGGCGCTGGGTGACAAGCGTTGGCGAGAGCTGCTCGACGCCCACCACCGCGCGGTCAGGCGCGAGCTTGATCGCTTCCGGGGCCAGGAGATCGACACCGCGGGCGACGGCTTCTTTGCGACCTTTGACGGACCCGGTCGTGCCGTGCGGTGTGCGTGCGCGATTCGAGATTCGGTGAAGGGGTTGGGCCTGGACCTGCGCGCAGGCTTGCACACCGGAGAGATCGAGCTACAGGGCGAGAAGATCGGCGGGATCGCCGTACACATCGGCGCGCGGGTGAGTGCCCTCGCCCGCGCGGGGGAGGTCCTGGTCTCGCGCACTGTCGTCGACTTGGTGGCAGGCTCCCAGATCGAGTTCGCCGACCGCGGTGAGCACGATCTCAAGGGTGTACCCGGGACGTGGCGGCTGTTCGCGGTTCACTGACGACGGACTACGACCCGATTCCGATCTGAACCACTCAACTTCCGGTGTGCGTCTCGAGCGAACGGACGCAAGGGGGCCACCGCGACGGATCGAAGGCACGTGCTGTCTGCCCATCAGGCTGTTTGGTCGCTTCGTCGAGTGCGACGTGCCAGGCCGTCCATGCCCTCCAGCGCCGCCAGCATCCCCTCCAGCCGCCGCAGGTTGCGCCGCTCGGCCGGGGTGTCGGCGGTCAGCTCGCCGCGGCCGACCGCGTCCAGGAGGCGGCGCAGCATCTCGGCGGCCTCGCGCGGGTCGGCTTGACGCATCGTCCGACGCTGGCACACCGCGCTCGACCTATGGGTGACCCGCCAGGCGCCCGGCAACGTCGGCAAAGATACGGCCATGCTGTCGACCAAGCGGTGGGTGATCGCCATCGGTGGTTCGAGGTTTCACGGCACTATGCAATGTGCGCCAACGAGAGCGGTATGTACGACGACCTCCTGGCTTACATCCGGAAGCAGAAACCCCGGTGATGACTCCCCTTTCCGATGGCGCCGTGCGCCGCGCGGGTTCTGCTTGAGCTCGGTCGCCACGAGGAAGCCCGGCGCCTGTTGGGCCAGGCGATCGCGCAGGCCCCGTCAGATCCGGAGCCTAGGTGCCTTCTTGCGGGGTCATATCTCGAGACAGGTGACCCGCAAGAGGCGGTGCCGATCGCGCGGGACGCAATCGGGTGCGCACCAGACAATCCGTGGGCGCACCGACTTCACGCGGTTGCGCTCTCGAATGCCTTCTACGCCGCCGAGGCAGTCCAATCGGCGCAAGGGGCGGTCGCGCTAGCGCCGGCCAACCACGAGAGCTGGTACGTCCTTGCTCAGGTCCAGTTGGCGAGCGGACGCGTTAGGGAGGCCATTGAGGCTGGAAAGTGGATGGCCGAGCTCGCTCCCGCGTCGGCCAGCACACACGATTTACTCGTCCGAATCACTCTTGCACAGCGGCGATGGAACGACGCGGAACTCTCTGCTGCGCGGCTCTCGAGCTGGAGCCGTCGGACTATCGGGCGCTGGTCCACCTCGGGCAAGCGTTTGAGGGTCGCCACAAGCTCCGTGCCGCGCTCCACTGCTACAGCGCAGCGGCGCGCCTGCGGCCCAACGATCGCCTGGCTCGCTCCCGGCTCCACCAAACACTGGCGTCGGTCGTGTTCCTGCGGCTGATGGTGTCCTCACCCGTGCTATTCGTGATCTGGGCGCTTACTACGGACGCTCCCAAGCATCCCGCTCAGGCGCCGGGCCGACTGACGTGGGCCATCGTCTTGCTCGCCGCGCTGGTCACCTTCCATTGGTGGCGGTTACGGCGCTATCCCCAATCCGTTCGTGCCGTGCTGGCGGATCTTCCGCACAGAAGCCGAGGCGTCTGGGGCCGAGTGCGCCGGGGATTCACGGGCTTTCCCGACCGACTGCGCTCGATGCCGCGACGGGCTGAGCGGAACGCCCGAGTCCTCTGGTCGGACCGACGACCGTACGGGAGCGCCGTCCTCCTGACGTTCATCAGCCTCTGCGTCTTGGTGGCCGGTCTCGGGCTCTTCACGAGCACTTGAGACGCCGGGCCGAGCGGTGGCGCACCTCTGACCAGAGCGCCCCACAGACGCCGCCCGGGTCGACGCGGGCCGACCGGCAGATCGGTCGCTCAAAGGGACGCGGTCAGCCGGCCTTGCTCGCGATCGTGACCGTCTCCGACCGGCACTTAGGAGCGAGGCGACGCCATGGTCCTCCGCCGCCGAGACGCGTCCAGCGCTTCATAACAGCGCCTCGCACGCCAGCGATGTTCGGAACTCCGCGAGGATGTGGTCGGTGGGATGGGAGGCACTGGAGCAGTGGGGCGACGATGTCGCTCGTATCGAGCCGCTGACTGGCGGAGTTGGCGTCAACGAGGTGTGGAGCGTGCGCGTCAACGGGCAGCTCGCGGTCGGTCGTCTCGGCCGCCGCAGCGACGCTGATCTCGAGTGGGAGACCGACCTGCTGCGACACCTCGACCGTGAGGGGCTGACGGTGCCGGTGCCGATCCCGACCGCCGAGGGCCGGCACTTCGCCGACGGTCTGTTGGTGATGACCTACGTGGAGGGCGGACCGCCCGAGACCGAGGCCGACTGGCGTCGCGTCGCCGACACGCTCCGCCAGCTGCATCGGTTGACGCAGGGCTGGCCGCAGCGCCCGGGCTGGCGGTCGTCGACCGACCTCCTGCACGCTGAGACCGGGACGAAGATCGACCTCGGCGCGATGCCGGCCGAGGGCGTTGCTCGGTGCCGAGCAGCGTGGGCGCGGCTCACCGCACGTGAGCGGTGCGTCGTCCACGGCGACCCCAACCCGGGCAACATCCGCATGACCGCGGATCGGGTCGCGATGATCGACTGGGACGAGTCGCACGTCGACGTTCCTGACCTCGACCTGGTGCTGCCCCACAACGCCGCCGGTCTCGACGACGACGCGCATGACATCGCCGCGCAAGCGTGGGCCGCATGGGAAGCCGCCGTCTGCTGGGACGACGAGCACGCAGTCAAGCGGCTCGCCGAAGTTCGAGCGTCCTGAGCAGCGGCAGCGAGTCGAGAGATCGCACCTAACGCCGGCTGTGCAACGTCAGATGCCAGCGAGCGAGCATCGCTCGGCGTGTTCTCGCCCGAGGTGTTCCAGGTATCCGGTGCCGCCGCCGAGGGTCTCCTTCTTTGCGTTGTAGGTGATGACCCAAAGTCCGGCGCACCAGGCTGTCTCGTTCGCTCGACTCGACCACTGCGAGGGTCGAGCTCGCGCGTAGGCGTCGAGAAACGAGCCGGTCTGTTCGATGGTTGCCGCGACCGCCGTTGTCCCATTGGACGGGTAGACGATGGCTGCCGCGCCAGCGATGCCAGCTTCGACACGAATCGCCACGCTGTCCCAGTCGTGCACAACGACGGGTGTAGTGCCGTCCCAGTCGAGATTGTGAGCTTCCCAGTCGATGTGTCCAATGACAGCGGGCGACGTCTCCGCCGCGAGCCGCGCACGGATGCGTTGCGCGGTGTCGTCGATCCAGTCGGGGCCCGGATGCCGGTTCAAGTCGAAGTCGAGATCGTCCGGCCACGGCCAGAGGCTCTCGCCGGGGTGGTCCCAGCCGACCCACGGCGGCGCCGGGTTCAGCGCCGGAAAGTCGTTGGCGGGCGGTGCCGAGTCGACGAGCGCGGCGAGCAGTTGCGCCGTTGGTTCTGGCGGCGGTGGCTCCGGAGGCGTGCCGTGAGCCGGCACGTGCGTTTCGGCCGTAGCCATGAGCTCGCCAAATGGTTCGGGGCCGGCGAGCACGTCGGGACACGGGTAGCCCCGCGAGTGGAGGTGTCGCTGGACTTGGACCGACGCTGCGAGCCGTCGCGAAGGGGCTCGGATCTTGATGATGACTTCTCGACCGTCGGCGAGGGCGACGGCCACGACCTCCGACAGGTGCCCCGTCCGGAACAGCTCGCTTGCCGGAGCGGATCCGAGGAACGTCACGCACCACCGCTCTAGCGCGCCTTCCATCCGACCATGCTTCCCGATGGCCGAGACGCGCCACCTAACGCCGTCCCGAAGCGTCCCGTGTCACTGCCCGCCAACGCCGGCTCGACAGCGATACTGGAAGCAACATCGCTGAGTTAGAGGGAGAAGTAGCCGTCACGATCGGGAGCGCAACGTGCATGATGAGCGTCGGATGATCGATCGCGTGACGAAGAGGAGGGCAGATGGCGGAGTCAGACAATGTGGCGTTGATTGGGCGGATCTACGAGGCGTTCGGTCGCGGCGACATCGACTACATCATCGATCAGCTCACCGACGACGTGCGGTGGGTTACCCACCTCGAACCAATCGTGCCCTGGTCAGGTGACTTCTCCGGCAAGACGAACGTGCCGAGGTTCTTCGACGCGATCGCCACGTCGGTGCAGACCACCGCCTTCACCCCGCAGGAGTTCATCGCTCAGGCTGACACGGTGGTGTCGACGAGCGAGTACGGGTGCACTGTCAACGCGACAGGCAAGATCTCCCTGACTCCATGGGTGTTCATCTGGAAGCTGCGTAACGGAAAAGTCACCAGCTACGAACAGTTCCACGACCCCGCTCTCACCGAGGCCTTCCGGTAGCCATCATCGCTGAACTCAGCGCGTAGTCGAGCATCGCCCTGCGCGTCGGGTCTGTCCCACAACTTTCACTCCGCGACGCGTCCGAGACCGCCACAGAACGCCGGGTGCGAGCGGCGCGCATTGGGCCGTTGACGGCAGGATCGTGGGATGGCAGGCGCGGATCGACGTCACCTCGGTCGGGTCTTCGACGAGGTGCCCGAGCTATACGACCGCGTGCGCCCGACGTACCCGGACGAGCTGTTCGCGGACCTCGTCGCCATCACCGGCATGAACGAACGGTCGCGGGTGCTCGAGGTGGGCTGTGGCACCGGCCAGGCGACTCGCTCGCTGGGAGCGCTCGGGTGCTCGGTGACCGCCGTCGAACCCGGCACGGGCATGGCCGCCCTTGCCCGCCAGCGGCTCGCGGCCTTCTTGAACGTGGAGGTCGAAACGTCGTCGTTCGAGGAGTGGAACGACCGCGGTCGGCGATTCGACGTCCTGGTGGCTGCCGCGGCGTGGCACTGGGTCGACCCATCGGTCGGCTGGCAGCGGGCGCACGACGTGCTCCGTCCGGGAGGGTGGATGGCCCTGCTCGGCAACGTCGTCGTCCGCCGGGCGGGCGAGCCCGAGGTATACGCCGAGACCGCCGATCTCCACGAGCTCTTCTCACCCAGCAACCCCGACTGGGGTCATCCGGCACTCGAGGACGAGGTGCGCGCGACCGACGAGGGTTGGGGACCGCCCAACGTCGACCCCGGCTTGTTCGGCCCGACGATCGTGCGCTGGTACCCGACGGTGCAGTGGTTCGATGGGGAAGGCTTCGCCGATCTCCTCCGCACGCAGTCGCCGTACCGAAGGCTCGACCACGATGTGCGTGAGCCGCTGCTCGACGCGATCGCCGAGCGCATCCGCACGGGGATGGGCGATCGGGCACCGCGCCGCTACCTGAGCGTCCTCCGCGTCGGTCAGCGCGCCGACTCACCACCCGAGAATATGGAGCCCGACTCGTAGATATCTCGCGCGACCGCGACGCTCGC
>VAWU01000009.1:0-1541 GCA_005888325.1 Actinomycetota bacterium | reverse complement strand
AGGTCCTTCGTCCCTAGCTTCGGGCACGAAGGACGACGATTATCGCATCATGGTCAAGAGCGTCCTCGTCGCGGCCGCGACCGCTATTGCCGCGGCGGTGGTGCTGTTCGGCGTGCGCCTCCTGGGAGCGACGAGTGCCGCGTTCGCGTTCCTGGTCGTGTGGGCGCCCATGACATGGCTCGGAACCGTGAGCCGCATCATGCAGCCGCGGTTGCCGCGGCGATACCACGAGCTACGCGACTTCCAGCGTGACCCATGGCTGTACGAGCTTCTTGGGGTGAGGCTCGTCAAGCGGCTGCTGCGCCGTGGTCCGCTTGCACTGTTCAACCCCGGGCTGCACCTGCCAGCGGAATGGTCCCCCGAGCGCCTCGCGGAACTCGAGCAAAGGATGAACGATGCCGAGGCAAGCCACTTCATTCTGCTCGTCGCGATGCTCGGGGTCGTGATCAACGCGGCGGAACGCGGCTGGTGGGTCGCAGCTGGCCTAACGTTGCTGTTCGACGTGCTCATGAACGGTTACCCGGTCATGCTGCAGCGCTACAACCGGGTCCTGCTGTCTGCGCGATTCCCGACCATGCAGGCAGACGAGCATGTTCCACTCCACGCCACCTCACCGTAGGATCGCGTGATCACGAGGTTTCGACGGCTCCCCGTCAACTCGTCCCCGGGCCACATCGTCCCCTATCGCCGGCTCGGAGCGATACCGGGCGGTTCCCCGACGAGCACGTGTGCGATGTAGCCGGCATTTCCAAGTGCGTGTCAGTCGGTGGTCAGCCACTGAACGATGGTGTTCACGGCTTCGTCGACGTCATGTGTTTGGGTGCGGTGTCCGGGGTCGTCACCTTCGATGAGGAAAGGCGCGCGACCTTCCAGCGAGCACTCAATCTGGACCTCGGGGCCGCCGCCCGACCGAATGAACCAGAGGTTGTCGTCGTCCGCGGGCCACTTCACTTTCAACCGTTCGACCTGCACGTCCGGCACTCGGGTGCGCAGCTCTTCGAAGATGCCGTCGATGGTGACAGGTGGTTCCGCGTCCGTTGCACAAGCTTGCCGGGCTGAGCGCAGAGGTGCCGCTAGCTGTAGTGCCCATGGACCTTGCTGACAGGGTCCACCAATGAGTGAAGCCTCCGGGGCGAGTGTGGATCGACCAAGACACCACGCTCACAACGGAGGCTTCACGTGCACCGTAACGCTCGATTCACCCCGCAGGGTCGACTGCTGTTGTGCCAGCGGATCGAGGCCGGATGGCCAGTAGCGCACGCCGCTGAGGCAATGGGCATGTCGAGAGACCGGGCCTGTGAATGGTGGCGGCGCTACCAGGCCGAAGGCATCGACGGCCTCGAGGACCGATCGAGCCGGCCGCACCGATCCCCGACGCGTACCAAGGCGTCCACCGAGCGACGCATCGTCACGCTGCGCCGCCGTCGGGGACTCGGGCCGGCGCGCATCGCCGGGATCGTGCAGGTACCACACTCGACCGTGCACCGAGTGCTCGTTCGTCACGGGCTCAACCGTCTCGACCAGCTCGATCGACCGACGCG
>VAWU01000008.1:79797-80166 GCA_005888325.1 Actinomycetota bacterium | reverse complement strand
GTGACACGGATCGAGCGGGTCAGTCGCCCCACCGCAAACCGCGTCATGGGCGGTATGGACACCGCCACTTGGGCTGCATAACTTCGACCTATGGTTCGTCGACGCTACGTGCGCACGAGAGCGTTGTTCGCCGCGGTGATCATGACGCTAGGGGTCGCGACCTTTGGTCAGGCCGGTGGCGCGGGGGCGAAGGAAGGACGAAAGGGGCAGCCACAGCGCTCGTCGGAGGACATCACCAAGGTCGATCACGTCCTTGTGCTCATGCAGGAGAACCGGTCATACGACGACTACTTCTCGCGGCTGCATTTCCAGGGGCAACCCCGGCCGACCGTCGAGTCGCAGAAGCCGAATCCGAACCCGCTGGGTGGT
>VAWU01000008.1:75078-79788 GCA_005888325.1 Actinomycetota bacterium | reverse complement strand
TTCCTCAAGGACAGCCCATGTGAGGTCGCCGACCTCGACCACTCGTGGAACGGCACGCACCGGGAATGGAACGGCGGGCGTATGGACGGCTTCACTGCCGCCAACGTCAACCCTGCCGATCGCACCGGTAGCCGAGCGATGGGCTATTACGACTCGAAGACGCTGCCCTTTTACTACGGCGTTGCGAACCAGTTCTCGATCGCCGACCGCTACTTCGCGTCCGTACTTACCCAGACATTCCCGAACCGGTTCTATCTGCTGACCGGTACGTCGTTCGGCCACATCCGCAACGATGTCGCCATCTTCACCCAAAAGACGATCTTCCAGGCGCTGGATGAAGCTCGGCCACCGGTGAGCTGGAAGATCTACCTTGCGTCATTCCAGGTGGAGCTACTGTTCTCGTACGTGGCGCAGCACACGGCGGGTCACGTGTTCCCGATCTCGCAGTACTTCACCGACGCTGCGAACGGCACGCTTCCACACGTGTCGTTCCTCGAATCGGACCCGTTGGGCGACAAGAACACCGAGTCGGACGAGCACCCGCCCGCAAACGTGCAGGTAGGGCAGAAGTTCTCGTGAACAGCCCAAACTGGCCCTCGTCGGCCTTTTTTCTCGTCTATGACGAGCACGGCGGCCTCTACGACCACGTGAGCCCGCCACCGGCACCGGTACCTGACGACATCCCTCCGATGCTGCAACCCGGCGACACGCCCGGCGCGTTCGATCGCTACGGCATCCGAGTACCGGCCCTCGTCGTGTCACCGTACGCGAAGGCGCATCACGTCTCGCACACGGTGTATGACCACACGTCGATTCTGAAGTTCATCGAAACGCGCTTCGGGTTGCCCGCGTTGACACGCCGTGATGCCGCGGCCGACCCGATGCTCGACATGTTCGATTTCTCGCGCGTGTCGCACCCGCATCCGGTCCTGCCCGACGCGCCAGTGGACGCCGCGGGCATCGCGGCATGTAACGCCCTGCCCTAGAGAAGCATCGCACCGCGCGCTGCCGGGACCGCGCTCGGCCGCCGCGCGGGCGTCCCTACGGCTCCCATCCCGCGACCTGACCAATACGCGCGGTGTTGGCGTGGCGCGCCCGCGTGGGTGCCGGGACCGGCCAGCGGCTTGAGCTCGACGTCGATGTGCGGGTGGAGCTGCGCCGGGCCAGGCACCTGCACACCGATTACGGCGCGGATGACCTGGGTCACCGAGAACCCGGCGCTTGAGGTCCGTGAGTGGGCATCCTCAAAGGCGATGCCGGCCGGGTGATCATCCGGCATGGCGCCCGTCGCCTCAGGACGCGCTCACGTGCAGCGTGCCCACCATGTTGTGGCTGTCCTTGTGGTACTTGCAGAAGAACTGCACGTCCCCAGCCGAGCCGGGCGCGGTGAACGTCACCGTCTGGGTCGCATCGCTTTCCGCATCCCGGTCGACAGCCAGGCTGGTGACGCTGAAGTTGTGCTCGGCCTTGCCCTCGTTCTTGAACGTGAGGGTGACCTTCTGGCCGGCCTTGACGTTCAGGGCCTTGGGATCGAAGCGAAAGTCATAGGCCTCCACCTTCGTCCCGCTGCTGGTGGATGCCGACTTCGACTTGCTCTTGCCGCACCCGCTCGACGTCACCGCCAACACGAGGACGAGCACGCTGACCTTCAGCCACCGGACCGTACTCATTACTACCTCCCGCTAGCCTTCATCCCTCCTACGCGCTGGACTGGTCATCGGATGTCCGCCTCCAGCTCGGGGTAGCTCCGACCCGGCGATCCGGCGTCTCGCTTCGAGGACGGTTGTGTCCGCCGACTGGCACCTCGCCCGGACCGGCTACCCCAGCCAGCGGCTCGACGAGCCCGTCGATCCCGACCGGCCTGACAACCTGTGGCGGGCTGTGGGCGGCGACGACGGCTCGCGCAGTCGCTTCGAACAGCGGGCTAATCCGAGAAACTGGCAGCTGGAGCTTCGCATCCTCGTCGCCGAGGGCCTCCGCCTGCTTGCGGGTCGGCTGCCGCTCTGATCGGATCAGTATCTGCCGAATCCAAGCGACTTCTCCGTTGATCCGAAGAGGCGTGGACCGCCCGCTGAAGATGGCGCCCAGACATGAGGAGGCCCGGTCAGGCGAGAGCGGGCCACCGGGAGGTTCAGGCGCCAGCAGTAATTAGTTCGACGGGTTCGAACCGACCCCTAGTTGTTGAGCGGCCCATGATCGCCGAGCTGGCCCCGAATCACGCCGGTGGGACAGATTGTCGTGTGGACGTTGACGTAGTAGTTGTCAGCGTTTGCCTGGATCGCTGCTACGAGCGCGGCATCGGTGAAGCTGCCCCGAGCCACAACGCCGTTCTCGGCTCCGGCCGTTGGGGGGAGAGGCTGCACAATCGCTCCCGCGACGCCCTTCGGTGCGACATGGATATGGGCCGCGATGATGGCGCCGGGCAGGTTATTGGCAATGATCTTGAACTGGACCGTCCCATCGAGGACGTGGAAGACCGCGAGCCCCCGCGCCGCGTTCGTGGCCGAGGCACATCCCGGCACCTCCTCGTCTGCGCTCAACACCGCAACCAAGGTTCGGGTCGGTTGTTGGGCAGCGCCAGCCGCGACCCCGACGCCCATCGACAGCGGGATCACTGGAGCCAGGACCGCCACTAGAACACGTCTGATCATGAAAGCCCCCTCACACCCGAATGATGACGGTAGTCAGTCTCGCAGGCAGGCGGAGCAGAGTCCACGGTGCCACGCGTTCACCCATGAAGCCGTGCGACGACGTCTCGAACCTCATGGTTTGAAAACAGTCCTCTCACCTCCACACTCGAAAGCGCTGGTCAGAGGTCTGACTGCCTACGAAAGCGACTGGCGTACGTTCGGCGAGGCCGCGGACAGGCCGCGGGATTGAAAGAGAGTCCCCAGCCCTCACGTCACGCTCGCGTCGACGGCCGGGAGCAGCGCTCCATACGTGTCCGACGTGACCCGGATCGACGCGTGCCCGAGTCGTTGCTTGATCGCCTCGATGTGCGCTCCGACCTCGATCATCAGCGCGACTCTGGTGTGCCGTAGGCCATGGAAGGTCAGTCCATCCAGCCCCGCCTCTTGGATCGCGGGCGCCCACACGTGCGAGCGGAAGTTAGCGGCACGAAGCGGCCCGCCCTCCGGAGCGACGAAGAAAAGCGCCTCGGGGTCGGCGGCGGACAGCCCTCGATGTTGAGGTGCTCAGAGAGCATGGCGATGAGGAACGGCGGAACGGCAAGTGTGCGCCGGCTGGCAGGGGACTTCACCTCGGCGCGGACGTGCTTGCCGCGGACCTCGGCGATCGTCTCAGCTACTTCTAGGGATTCGCGGAAGAAGTTGAGTCTCGCGACGCGCAGTCCGACGACTTCAGACCAGCGCAGCCCCAGCACGCCACCGAAGCTGACTTCGTCGAGTTCTCGCCAACGGTGACGCGCGCCATCGGCACCTTCACGGCTGTCGTCCGCCAGGGTCGGATCACCAGCCTTGCGCAGCAGTACGATCGCACTGACCCGCAGACGGATGCCCTCTTCCGTTCCATCGGTCAGTGAGGGAAACGCACCCTCTTCAGATACGAGCGCCTCTTCTGCCCGTAACCCGCCCGTGCGGTTGAAGAACTCGGTAGATGATGAGAGCGACGATCGCGCCCACGATGGAACCGAGGAGACCCGCGGCGGTGAACTCGCTCATGGTGCGGCTCGTCAGAAGGACTGCGAGCCAGCCACCGATCACCGAGCCCACCAAACCGAGGACCAGAGTGCCCAAGAGCCCCATCGGGTCACGACCAGGGACCAGCAGACGTGCGACCGCGCCTGCGACCAGTCCGATAAGCAGCCAAGCGATGAGAGCCATGATGCAGGTGCCTCCGTGAAGGTCGTGTGGAGGGGAGCCCTTCCCCGTCGGCCGATCGGTCAACCGGGCAGACAATCGCTCGACCGCGGCCCATGACACTCACGGCGTCGCCGAGCCGCGGGGCGATCAGCCCTTGGCAGCTTGGAACTCCCGACCCAGTTGCTCGAGTCGCTCGGGCGCAAGGGCTTTACGAGTCTTGGGGAGGATCTCGGACTCCTCTTCCTGCACGTGGTGCTGGATCGCCTCCTTCAACTCCTCGACCAGTTCCGCCAGGTGGTTCGGATCCGAGGTCTGGCGGATGCGACCGATGAGCTGGCGGGCCTCCTTGTGCTCCTCTACGCCTTCCTTGGCCATCTGCTCGCCGCCGGGGACATCTGAAGCGATGACGGGATAGACCGCCTTCTCCTCGCCCGTTGCGTGCCGGTCGAGCTCGTCGCAGATCTGCGTTGCCACAGACGCGTCTTCGCTCGCCTCGAATGTCGCGAACAGACCCTCCACTTCGCGATGGTCCTTCTCGATCAACTCGACGACATCGGGCATCGTGTCTCCTCCTTCGGGGGGTGTTGCGCCTACTTCCCCGTTCGTGGCGTCGATGACGCACGTCAGTTTCGTGACCGCGGGGGAGCGGATGTTGACCGCAGGAATGCGCGACGAGGTGCACGCGCAAGCCGACCGACACGCCGAACAGGCGGGCGGGGCACCGGGACGATGCTCCCAGGCGGGCACGACCCCGCGGGACGAATGGAGTCCCGCGGCTCATGGCCCGGGCTCGCGGGCGAGGTGAGAGGGCAAGGGCATCGTGCGCTTCGCGCCACGTCCGCTCCGCTCGACTCGACGCCCAACGTCGTTGCCGTCACCTACGTAGGGC
>VAWU01000008.1:46988-75072 GCA_005888325.1 Actinomycetota bacterium | reverse complement strand
ATATCGCGGCGCAGGTGTCGCGGCGCCAGCGCCTCGCCGTCGGTCTTCGGTCGTCAGACGGCCGGCGCGGAACGGGCTCAGGAGACGGACAACGAGACTGACGACGAAGGCGATCAGCCGATCGACGGCGCCCGATGGCCGCTCCCATCACCCGCCGCGGTTTGCACCGGCTGCTTCAGTCCGTGCTCGTCGACGGAGACGAGCGCCTTGTGAAGGACATCGCGCAGGAACAGCTCCTGCGACTCCCGGTCATCGGTGCGGTTACGAGATGTGTTCGATACTGAAGGGGCTGGGTACAACCCGCTCATGTCCGTCTGGGGAGTGCTGCTGGTCCCGGTGGGGCTGGGTTCGGTCGTGGGTGTGCTGGCCCTCACGGCCTGGCTCGAGCAACGGGTACTCTCACCCCGGGCACTCATCCGCAGCGCGGCGCGAGCGCGCCTGGGATCTCCGGCGCATGTCGAGGTGCTCGTGGCAGAGCAGTGTGATCGGCTGCTACATGGCCCCGATCGCGCGTCCGTATGAGGGCGGGTTGCGGGGCGCTGGCGCGGGCTGGACCGAGCAAGCGTGATGCGTGTCACGCGATGCGCGACCCCGAGACAGCCGTTCGCCGGGCGCAGTTCGCTGCTTCCGGCGCACCGCCCTGTCGATTCCCCCATCGGCACCCGGCGCTCAAGCGATTGTTTACGATGGGGCCGCTCCGAGCGCTAGCGCGCGGGGCCGTGATGACTGGCCGTTGACGTGGAGGGCGCCTTCGGGGTGTCCAGAGCGAGCGTCTCACTCTCCATCGGGGCAATCGGGGCGGGCTCGCGATGCAGGCGCACCTTCGGCGTAAGGCCGCGAAGCGCGCCTCGGTGCCGGCGTTGGAGGGCACCCGGACGTCGACTCCCGCCGAGCGTTCTGGGGCGCGCATCTGGTTGACCAGGCGCAGACCTGAGCTGAGCAGTCCGTGAGTCAGCCATCGAAGCGGAACCGGGTCTGGGCAAACTCGCCCTTGGCGAAGGACAGCACCTTGCGGGGACGGACCTCGAAGACGTGGGCGACGCCCGGTTCGTGGTGGAAGGCGCCGTCGCGCACGTCGTACTGCCAGTCGCCGTCGTACTTCGTCTTCCACATTGCGGCAAGCGCGCGCAGCAACGCGTCATCGGTGACCTGCTCGGCCCGTCCCTCGACGACGACGTCGAGGCCGGCCTTCCAGCGGTTGTCGCCCGTTGTGAGCACGCACTGGTCGTTGGCGCGCAGGTTGAGGGCTTTCTGCTCGCCGGGACCGGTGCAGAAGTAGAGCGCGCCGTCGCGCCACACCGCCGGTAGCGGCGTGACGTGCGGACGCCCGTTTGTGCGCACCGTCGAGATCCAGAACAGCTCGGCCGATACGAGCACGCCGACGACGTCCTCCCACGACGTCGGCGTGGCGCCGGGCGCGCTGAAGCCGGTGTGCAGCTCGGGTGTCGGAGCAGGCGATGACATCACGACCACCTCCCTGGTCAGTTGTCGAGTGCGGTGTACGCGCCGGTCCAGAAGTCCTGGATGACCACTGGCGGGGGGAACGGACCGGCGAAGGCCTCGGTGCTGAGCATGACGCCGATGAGCGCGTTGCTGGGGTCGTTCGACCACATGCTCCCCATGCCGCCTGCCCAGCCGTACGACCCGATGGAGGGCCCGAGACCGGTGCGGCGCACCTGCACACCGACGCCGAAGCCCCACCCCTGCGAGCCGTCGGGCAGGGGCCCGGGCGCGCCGCTGGCGACATCGATCTGGTCGGTGGTCATCGCGTCGATGGAAGCGCGCGACAGCAGGCGCGAACCATCCGGTAGCCGCCCGCCCGACAGGAGCATCCGCGCGAACGCGTGCAGGTCGTCCACCGTCGGCACAAGGCCGGCCGCGCCAGACGGAACTGCCGGCGGCTTCGCCCACTGGCCATCCGGAGGATCGAAGACCAACCGTGCGCCGGTTGGGTCGATGCCATAACAGGTGCCGAACCGGTTGACGTCGGCGACGGAGAAGGCGGTGTCGACCATGCCCAACGGCTCGAACACACGGTCGCGCAGGACGACGTCGAGCGGTTGGCCGGCGGCGCGTGCGATGAGCACGCCGAGCACATCGGCCCCCTTGTTGTAGAGCCAGCGCTCGCCGGGTTGGTAGAGGAGGGGCAGCGTCGAGAGCCGGCGCATCCATTCGTCCGGCGGCGGCGGTACCTGCGGCTCGGGCGGACCGGCGCCGAGCTCGAGCTCGGCCAGCGCGTCGAGGAACGGCTGCGGCCAAGGTGCCGCGAAGTCCATGCCGATGCCAAGCCGGATGCGGAAGATGCTGTCGCGACCGACAGGCGCGGGTTGGCCTCGGGTGAGCCGGCCGGCGACACCGACCTCCACCTGATCGCCCGCGGCTAGCAGCCAGGCGATACCGCCGACCCGGTCCTGCTCGACATGGTGCTGCATCGCCTGGGCGAGGTGTGCGAGCCGTTGCGGGTCGAATCCACCCATATGGGCTTCGACGCTACGACGGTCGAGAACGCATCGGTGGCGCACTCGAAACGGGCATGTGGGCGGCGACCTCGCGCGCTAGTGGTCGTGGCAGTCCCAACCGCCGAGATGTGCGGGACCATCCGGGTGCCGTCCGTACAGATCGACGGCGCGCGCTACCGCCGCCGAGCCGGCGATAGGAGACGTGCTCGCCCTCCCAGGGAGGGGGCAATCCGTCCCGCGTACGCTCTCGGCGTGCACGTGACGTTGCGCCCAGCGATGCCGGAGGACGCGTCCCGCATCAGCCAATTGCTCGATCAGCTTGGGTGGGTCGTCCCACCCGAGGGCGTCGTCGCTGAGCTCTCGGCATCGCCGTCGACGGACGTCGTGGTCGCCGAGCTCGATGACGATGTCGTTGGTGTTGTTGCCATCACAACGCGACGGCAGTTCCAGCGGGCCGGGAACCTCGTCACGATCGACACGTTGGTCGTCGACGAGGCCCACCGGTCGCGGGGAATTGGTGAGAGGCTGGTAGACGTCGCGCTCGAGGCTGCGGCGCGGAACAACGCTCAGGCCGTCGAGGTAGTGAGTGCACTTCGCCGCGTCGAGGCTCGCCGGTTCTACGAGCGGCTCGGCTTCGAGGTGACCGCGAACTACTTCGTGCGCTCGACCTGACTGGGCCCAGCCCTCTGCTGGCAACTGCGGATCTACAGGTGGCGCGTCCCAGAAGTGCCGTCGGTCGCGCTCACGACCGCGAGCGATGAATCCGACGCATGGCCCTGATGCGACCGATCTGCCGTTAGGCGCTCGCAGGATCGAGACGCTACGGAAGAACCGCTGGCGTCCGCCTCAGATCATCAATCAGGGAATTCCGCGTGTCCTTATCGGAGCGTGTGGCGAACGCCTTCTTTGGGAGCCGATGCAACATCGTCCTTCGACTCCCTCGAAGTCGATGACGACTCCACGGCAAGCCAAAGGGGAGCCCGTCAACCGAGTAGGGCGAGGAGTCGCCATTCGCCAGGAACGCCTTTGAGCCGATGCGTGCCACGTTCGTCAAAGGCGAAGCTCGAGCCCGCGACCAACGCGGCGACACTCTCGGTGACCAGGATCTCGCGTGGTTCCGCTGCCGCCATGGTGCGGGCCGCAACGTTGACACCGATGCCACTGAGGTCACCGCCCGGGCGAATCTGAACTTCGCCGGTGTTGACCCCGGTGCGAATGTCGACGCCGAGGGCCGCAATGCCACGATTGATCGCGAGCGAAGCACGCAGGGCGTTGCTCGGAACCGGGAAGGTGGTCAGGTGGCCGTCACCGGTCTGCTTCACGGTACGGCCACCAAATCGTTCGACCGTTCGCCGGACGAAAGCGTCCACCCCGTTGAGCACGTCCTCCCACCGGCCGTCGCCAAGCTCCGCGGCCCGGGCGGTGGAGTCCACGATGTCGACAAAGACGACCGTCGCGAGCTCCCGCGCACCACGGTCGTCGGCGCCGGGCCCAAAGACGAAGTCGTTGAACTCGCGTGTCGTCTCCGGGTCGTCGAACCAGTAGAACGACGGTTCCGTGAGTTCGAAGAACCGAGCCCCGGGCACACGCGCCGCGAGGTCCCGGGTCGCCTCGACGGGAACGTGGGCCAGATCGCCGGTGTAGAGCACCGCAGTCCGCACCTCGACCTGAGGCAGCAAAGCGCTCACGTCTGAGGTATAGGCGGCCCGGACCCAATGCGCCGCGGTTGCGGGACTGGCCGCGACGCGCTCGAAGCGGCCGCAGAACTCGAGAAACGACTCATCGCAGCCGAGCGCCGGAACATCCGCATACACGACCCGACCCGTGCCCCAGGTTCGGCGGACGAACTCGACCGTCCGATCGATGCCCTCGTTCGTCTGGCCGTATGGGCGATCCGGTGATTTGGCCAACGACGGATACACATTCATCAGGACGAGCGCTTCGACCCGCTCGGGATGGGCGGCACTCAACGAAACAGCGGCATGGCCCCCGAAACCTTCACCGATGACCACCGCCCGACTGACACCTGCGGCGTTCATCGCGGTGACCGCGTCCTCGACCCACGACCCGAGGGCCCCGATGCGTTCCGGCGGAACCGGATCGGATACCCCCACGCCTCGCGGATCGAAGAAGAGGCAACGGCTGAAGCTCGCCCAGTACTGCTGGATCCGAAGGTGTACCGGATGCTCCCACACCGTCTCGATGCTCGCCGCCCACTCCGAGAAGATGACGACGCTGAACCCACCCTCACCGAACACCTGATAACCCACATGCCCGCCCTCCGCAGTTTGCGCATACAGGACGGGCGGGGCTACTCGCTGTGACGACCCTCCCTCCACGACGCCATCGTGGTCCCAATCCCGAGTGAACGAAAGAGCAACTCCCCCCGGATCTTCCATTCACACAGAACATCGCGCTCCGACGGAACACCAACAGGCCTCAGGCACCGGCGTTCTGTGCGGCGTTTCGCGAGTGGCCCGGACGGACACCGGTGACTTCGTTCGGCGCGCCCGAATTACCGCTTGGCGCTACGTGCTACCTGAGCACCTGCCGCTCGCGCGTCGACACCCGCCCCAATACACCGTGCCGCTCGTCGTGCTCGAGGGCGTTCAGTTCCGCGGATACCAGACTTCGCTGTTGCGCGGGAAACACCGGCGGTGAAATAGGGGGTCGGGTCCTTCCAGTGTTACGCCCGCCCGGACAAGCGTTGGGTCGTTCGCATCGACTGGCTCGCCGCACGCCTCGCAGACGGTCATCCCTCGCGGCATCGGCATCACGGAAGGCTTCCAGCGACCCCCACCGGCCGGCCAGGCCCATATGAGCTATTGACGAACGCCAGCGGCCCATCCGTTGCGCGGTCGACTGATGGTAGCGGCGAGGCCAGACCGCTCCGACCTTCTCTGTCGACGGTGTTGCCCGGCGCTGAAGAGGAACCCCGCCAGGGGTCGGCGGGTAATCGGCGCTGGTGGTCGAACACTTGTTCGCCTACTGTCGAGGGCCGTGGACCGACCAACAGAGCTCGAGAACCTGCGGCGCAGTCTGGCCATGCTCAACCCCGGCGCCGCCGCCTCACTGTCGCGCGAGGAGGCCATGGGCCTCATCACCGACGTGGCCGAACTCCAGGCTCGCCTCGAGCTGCTCCGCATCGGTCTACGCCAGCTCGTCGATGAGGCCGAGCACCAGTAGCGGCGCGCGAGTACCGTGACCACGTCGCCTCCGGCGGCATCAGTCGCAGGGCACCAATCCGGCGATCTGGGCGCTTACTCGGTCAGCAATCGCCGGCTGGTATGCGCGCGACGTCGAGCCGGTCGAGGAACTCGCTCGCTGCCCGTTTGGACGAGAGCACGTGAAGGGCCGCGTGCTGCCCATGCTGTGAAATGATCTCGTGTTCGCGCTCGGGCTCTGAGCGGCGCTTGCGCCAGATGCGCACAGCAAGTGACCACTCATCGCGCAACCGTCGCCAGGCCGAATCGTCACACCCTTCGGGCATCTCGCCGACCGACTTCCGCACGCCGCGCAGGAGCGCACGTCCTGCGCACACTGGCCAGGGCGTGTCGAGAACCACGATGGTGTCCGCCCGTTCGAGGCGGAGATCAAGTGTCTCGTGGTAGTTGCCATCGGCGATCCACGCGTCGCCCGCGAGCACCCGGCGTTGCTTCTCGCGCCACTCGTCCTCCGAGGGTGCAACCCAGCCGGGCTTCCAGAAATGAAGGTCGAGGTGAATGACGGGCAAGCCGGTCCTCGCAGCGAGGGAGCGCGAGAACGTGCTCTTCCCGGACCCCGCCAGCCCAGTCACGAGGACGTGTCGGCCTATCGCGACGGCGGCATCACTCATCGGCTTCAGTGTCCCTCAAGTGCCGGTCGGGGACGCTCGCGATTGTGAGCAAGCCTGAATGAGGGGGCCGGGGGACGGCCCGGGCGCTCGCTTCCGCTCCGTTCTGCGGTTTGCGCGGCTGGACTGACGACAAGAGGCCCACACCCCCCACCCGTACGTAGGCTCGCACGCGCCTGGCCTACGGGGGTTCGGCACACCACAAGAGGGGGTTGGCGCGTGCGACGACTACGGATGAGGACAGGGGGGGCCATCACGCTGGTGGTAGCGCTGGCGATGGGACTGCTGCTCAGCGGCTCGGCACCGGGCGGCGCGGCGACGGGCGGCGACAAGAGCGGAGTGGTGCCGCAGTCGACGGGCTGTACGAAGACCTTCACCAACGCGGGGCCGCCGGCGCTGACCGTGTGCGTGAGCAGCCACGGCAACATCAATCAGATCCAGTACAGCCCGTTCGGGAGCGCGGTGAACCACATCAACAGTGAGGGTTACTGCTTGCTCGATCTGAACACGTTCGTCGCGTACCACGACACTGGCCTGGTCGAAGGGGGCTGGGGCGTGGCCACCCAAAGCAGCACCGCCACCACCGTCACCACCACCCGCACCACGACCGACGGCATCTACACCCTGACCCAGAACGTCTTCTTCAAGTACGGGTCGCGCATGGTGCTGGTGGGCAACCTGCTGAAGAACAACGACACTGTCACCCACAATGTCGCCTTCGACCGCGCCTTCGACGGTGACATCAACGGCACTGCGAGCGGCGACATCTATGACGTTGCCGGTGGATCGGTGTTCGGCCAGGAGACCGACGGCTTGGCCTCGACGTTCCTCGCCAACCCGTCCCTCGTGGCCAACATCGGTGTCTCCACTTTCGGCAACTGGAGTGCGAGTCGGAGCACGTGCTCGCACACGTTCGAGGCGACGCCGACCGCGCCGGGCGACTACGTGGGCATCGTGCAGGGCGCCTTCCCCATCGCCGCCGGGGCGACGGTGAACTTCCGCACGGGCTACCGCGTGCTGTAAGCCGCTCTCGAAGGAACGACGTGAGAGGGGGCCGCTCTGTTGGGTGGTCCCCTCCCGCACGTCGTTCGTCAACCGCCTCACCGACGTGGGGCACGGCTGGCGTCCTAGCAGTACCCTTCGTGTCGCCCCCGGGGACAGGGGAAGGCTCGGCATCACCGTGCAGAGCCGTCCGTCACCGGGGACGATGGCGCGTCCGGCGGCGCGAGCGTCCATCAGGGCACTCGGCGCAGCTCACGATCGCGAGCACCATGAAGCGAACGGCGCCTATCCGCGCTCGGGATCAGGGATTACCGGGGATGCGCGCAGCGAGACCCGCGTCGTACTCCGCGAACACGGCTATGCAGGTCCAGCCCCGCGCGATCTGCGACGGCGTGGGTGGCCACACGGCGGCGGCGTTGGTGTTGGTGTCGAGCGGGCCACCCCGCTGGGTGAGCGTGCTCGAGGAAGGGAGCTGCAGCGCGATGGTCGACCCCTGGACGCAGCAGTTGCCGGCGCTGTCGAGGGTGAGCGAGCTCGCGCCCACGCCCATAGGCGCCCCACCCATCACGTTTCCGTAGTCGCACGCGTGGTCGACGTCGCCCTGGCCGTCACCGGCCCCTCCGCCGACGGGCGGGGAGAGCACCTGCGCGTTGCAGAGGAACGCGGCAGCGATGCGTCCGGACGTGGTTGTTCAGTACATCGGCATCCATCGCGAGCTCCCGAACGTCGTGGCTTGAAATGGATACGTGACGGTGTTACAGGGGGCCAGCCGATACCCTCGCGCGTCTCGCGGAGCTAACGGCTCGCTGAGATCGCGGCTCGCGGCGATCGACGTTGCGTACTCGGCGAGACCGTGTGTGCATTTCCCGATGAATCGGCGGATGCCGGGCTCGACGATCCAGCCGGTGCCCGGTGGGAACGACGAGTGCCAGTGAATGGTCGTGCCGCCTTCCACCGCATCGCCGAGCACGACTTCGCCGACGTAGTCGCGGACGTGGAGGTTCGAACGCGAGGAGTACTTGAGACTCCGATTCGGGACGAGCTCGAGGATCTGGTCGTGGCCGGTGGTCCGACCGAGCCGGAACAGCCGGACCGCGGAGACACCTTCGGGCGGCGGGACGCCCGGTTGTTCGAGCTCGAACGATTCGATCGGGCTCCATGTGGGCCAGGTCGAGCCATCGGCCAGCAGCCCGAACACAGCCGCCACCGGTGCCGGCGTCACGGCCGTGACGTTGACATCACGACGTCGCATCGCTGATCCTCCCCTCTCTGTACCGTATGGTACATGTACCATACGGTACAGAGAGGGGAGGTCAAGTGGCCGGGAACGAGACGGGGAGCGACTCCAGGGAGCGGCTCCTCAACGCCGTCATCGAGTACGTCGCGGAGCACGGCGTCGCCGATCTGAGTCTTCGCGGTCTGGCAGCCGCCATAGGCACCAGCCATCGCATGCTCATCTACCACTTCCACTCGAAGGCGGACCTGCTCATCACGGTGATTCGGGCGGTGGAGAAACAGCAGCGCGAGCTCCTCGCCGCGTTCGACCTCGATCCGTCACTTTCGCCGGCCGTCGCGATGCGGCGGATGTGGGAACACCTCTCCGATCCCGCGCTTTGGCCGAACGAGCGGCTCTTCTTCGAGTTGTACGGCCAAGCGCTCCAGGAACGTCCGCACGCAGTCGGACTTCTCGACGACATCGTGACCTCGTGGCTCGAACCGATCGCCGCGATGCGTCGCGAGCAAGGCGTTCCTCCGGAGACCGCCCGAGCGCAATCGCGACTCGACCTCGCGGTCGCGCGCGGCCTGCTCCTCGACCTCCTCGCGACCGAAGACCGCGCCGCGACCACCGCCGCAATCGAGCACTACTCCGCGCTCTACGAGTCGTGGCGCGAACAAACCGCCGACTCGCCACCACCCAGGCGCTGACCAGGTCTACGCGAGGCCAAGAGCAACTGCTACGGCAGACGCACCTCGGCGCGGACCTCGACCGCGTCGCGGACTCTGAGCGCACCGAGCATCGCCGAGTAGGGCTTGATGCCGAAGCTGGACTGCACGACGGTAGTCGTGACGGTTCCTCGCGGTCGGCCGGCGATGATGCCGATCATGATGATTAGCTCGGCGGCGCGGGTGGCCCCGGCGATCGTCAGGTCGCCGTGCACGATGAAACCTTCGTCGGTCGGGGCCACTGCTGTCGAACGGAACCGCACCTCTGGGTACTTCTTGGTGCTGAGCAGCTTGTTGATGGTCTTCGCGATCTCCGACTTGTTGATCGCAAGCAGCGGCGCCGCGCCGCCCTTGCCCTCGCGTACCTCGAGCGACGCGGCGTCGACAACGACCTCCACTGTCGACGCCTCGATCCGTTCTGCGTCGATGTTCACCGTGCCGGCCCACCGCGTTACCTCGATCACGAGGTCGTGCCCCGCCATCGCCCCGAAACCGCTTCGTCCTGTGTGCAAAGTGAGCGCGCCTGTTGCCGGACCGATGGCGTAGGTGCCGGTCGCGAGTCTCATAAGGCCCATACCGGACTCGGCCGCCGGTCGTTCCTGACGGTTGACCTCCAGGCCGGGGAGAGATAACTGAAGCGCTTGGAGTGCCAGCCGATATCGCCGGGCTCTAGCAATGTCAGGCCGGCACGTCCCGAGGTCTCCTGGCTCCTGGCCGCCCCGATCTCAACGACAAGGCGCGCGCGGCGGATTCCGTCGCCCGCGGTGGTAGACACCGCGATGAACTCGAACACCCCGAGCCGGGCCTGAGCCGTGGTCTCGCGCGTCGGGTTGTACGAACCAGTTTTCATGGACGAGCTCAGACCGCACACCGCAGCACTCCCGTGCGCCCTTCTAGGGGCATCCATTTTGCTCGTTGCCGGATGTGTGGGCGGCGCCCACAACAGTTCAGCGTCGGCACATCGCAGAGCCAGACACGAGATCCTCTCGACGCCGGGTACGGCGAATGCCCAGCCGGACAACGACATCGTGGCAGAGAACTCGAGGACTGGCACGACGGACTGGCGAATTCACCGCGTCGCCAGACCGCACGAGATCGAAGGATGGGCGGACCAAGTCAGCGTCATCGCCGGCGAGACGGTGCGCTTGTACGTCTCCACGACGGCTCACTCGTACACCGTCTCCGGCTTCCGAACCGGATGGTACGGGGGTGCTGAGGCGGCGCTCATCTATCGGTCCCAGAGACTCCAGGGCTCAGTTCAGCGACCATCACGCCTCGATTCGTCCACCCGAACCGTGCTCACGAGCTGGTCTGCAAGCGTGACCGTGGACACTCACGGGTGGCCACCGGGCGACTATCTCTTCCGGCTGGATGCAGATACAGGAGGGCAGGAATACATCCCGTTGGCGGTCCGGAGTACGTCGAACGTCGGCCGGATTGTGATTCTCAATGCGGTGACAACGTGGCAAGCGTATAACGGCTGGGGCGGGTACGACCTCTACAACGGTCCCGGTGGGCTTGCGGATTTTGTCCACCGTTCCCGAGCGGTGAGCTTCGATCGACCCTACGGTGGCGACGGCGCCGGTGAGTTCATCGGCAACGAGTTGCCTTTGGTGGCGCTCGCCGAACGACTGGGTCTGCCTGTCAGCTATGCGACCGACATCGATCTACACGCCGACCCCGCGCTTCTAAACGGCGCGCGAGCCCTCATCTCGCTCGGGCACGACGAGTATTGGTCGAGCGCGATGCGTCTTGCTGCCACGAATGCGCGCGACGATGGGATGAACATTGCCTTCCTCGGCGCCAATGCCGTGTTCCGGCACATCCGACTGGCTCAAACTCGATATGGAGCGAACCGGTTAGAGATTTGCTACAAGCGTGCCAACGAAGACCCGCTCTACCACAAGATGAATCGAGAGGTCACGGTCGACTGGCGAGAGCCTCCGACGAGCAAGCCGGAAAGTGTTCTCACGGGCGTGTATTACGAAAGCAATCCCGTCACGGCCGATATGGTCATCGTCGATCCCGATAGCTGGCTCTTCGAAGGGCTTGGTTTGCGAGCTGGGGAGCGTTTGCCGCGCCTGGTTGGACATGAATACGACCGTGTCAACCCCGGCGCTCCTACCCCACGACCGATCGAGGTTCTCTCACATTCTCCTCTGGTGTGCCGTGGTGTAAGGAGTTTCTCGGACGCCGCCTACTACAGCACGCCCAACGGCGCCGGCGTCTTCGCAACGGGAACGAACCTCTGGGTGGCGAGCCTCGACCCGACGGGCCCGACGGATCCCTTGACGCAGCGGGTCGTCACCGAGGTCACCACCCGCGTGTTGAGAACGTTTGGAGCGGGCCCCGCGGGGCAGCCGCACCCTGCCCAGGACAATCTGGCGGGGTTTCGAGAGTACGCAGGTGACCCCATCGCGGCGAGGGTGAATCTTCATTGAGAGGGATCTGAATGGATGCACGGAAGCCGAGCTCTCGCTGGTTTGGAGTCGCGGTGGCCGGGATGATCATCGTGGCAGCGTGCTCCGCGGGCACCCGGGTCCGAGCGGTCAAACGGGCGGCGATCCCGACGACCACTCAGGCGACAATTGCTCCGCCCGCGCCGGCCACCTTCCCTCTGACCGGGCTCCCCGTGGACGACAAGGGCAGGGCAGCCCGCCCAGCCCTCTCGGTCAAGGTGGACAACGCTCCCGGCGCCTTTCCCCAGGCCGGGCTGAATGACGCCGACATCGTGACTGAGGAGCTGGTCGAAGGCGATCTGACCCGCCTGATGGCCACCTTCGAGTCCCATGACTCGGCGCTCGTCGGGCCGATCCGATCCGCGCGCCCGGTTGATGCCGACCTGCTCCGCGAGCTCGATGGTGGCATCTTCGCCTATTCAGGCGCCGCTGCCGGCGAAGTCGCGCCCGTCAAAGACCACTCGACGGCGACGCTCTTGTCCTACGACGACAACCACATGGGCTTTCAACGTCTCCGCGGTCGGCCCGCACCCCACGACGTGTTCGCGAGTACGGCCGACCTCTACCGGGTCGGGGCCGCGCGGGGCGCGCAGACCACCCCGCCATCCCAGTTGTTTCGTTATGGCGCGACCGGCCCCGGACAGCCGGCAACCAACGCCGTCGTCCCCATGTCGTCTGAGCTCATCGCGACATGGGGGTGGAATGCGACCACGCGTCGCTACGAGCGGAATCAGGGCGGTCGGCCCGACAGGCTGATCGACGGTTCCGTGGTTTCGACCACCAACATCGTGGTGCTCTCGGTCGAGATCCGAGGTACCGGAATCTTCGATGCGGCCCACAACGAGGATCCGCTCGTGGTCGTGAGTGGTTCGGGGCCAGCCTGGGTGGTGCGCGACGGCCAAGTCATCTCATGTCAGTGGCAGCGTCCCAACTACGCCACGCCTATGCGGTTGGTGGACGCGAACGGTGCCGACGTCAACCTCCAGGCGGGGACGACTTGGCTCGAGCTCCTACCGCACGGTCGACAGCCGGCATTCAGTTGACGCCGCGGCAGCGGGACGCATAACCGGCGTTCGGTCGTCTCGTTCCGTGCGAGTTGGTCAAGCTCCGAACGCGCCGAGTTGGACGAGCACTCCGAGCCAGTCCTCGACATGACGGGTCCCGACGATCCGCGCTTCGGCGAGCCCTCTTCCAGTCGGCCGCCACAATCAGCTGGACTGACGAGGTCCTCAGCCGCACCGGTGCCCGCCCTCCTGCCTCGTACGAGAGCTGAGCCGACTCGAGCCCGCCTGGAGGCCGATCAAATACGATCCCGCGTTCGATCGCACGGGCGGTGATGATGGAGCCGATGACCTCTACCCGACGCGAGCCCTCGACCAGCCTGGACGGGTGCAAGCGGATTCTGATCATCGGCAGGACGGGATCGGGAAAGACCACTCTTGCCCGAGACGTCGCCGCCGCGCTCCAGGTGCCCCACGTCGAGCTCGACTCGTTGTATTTCGGGCCGAACTTCAGCACCGTGCCCGAATCAGTCCTGCGGGAGCGCGTTGCGACCGTCATCCAAGAGGATCACTGGGTGACCGACGGCAACAAGCGCGCGGTTCGCGATCTCGTCTGGCCACGCGCGGACACCATCATCTGGCTGGACTATCCGGCCGCGGTGACGCTGTGGCGGTTGGGGCGAAGGGCGTTGCGTCGAACAGCGAGCTTGCAAAAGCAGGCTGCAGAGTCGGGCGATACAAGGGACCTACCCGGACAGTTGATCGCCGGCGCGAAGGCGGTGCTCACTGCGCTTCGGTCCCACACTGGACAGCGACGAGAGTTCCCCCGATTGTTCGCAGCACCGGAGAACCAGCACCTCGCGGTGGTACGTCTCCGCTCACCGCGAGCGACACAGCAGTGGTGCGACCGAGTCCTCCGAGCGGTGTAGACGCGGCGCGGCGATGAGTCAGCCCGCGAGGCGCGCGAACATCGCGAACGCAGGCTTCTCCCCGAAGTCGTCTCGCAGCAGACCCTCGCCCGGCGCCGAGGTGAGCACCGGCCGCCTCGTGGCGCCGGGTGGCAGGTCGAGCGGCTCGCTCCAGTTGATGCCGATGACGTCAGTGTCGCCGGCCAGCGCTTCGAACGTGTCTCGGAGAAACGCGGCCTGGCCCGCGTCTCCGTCCCGGTACGCGCCGCCGAGCTGGGGGGCGTACGACGGCACCGCCTGGACCTGGGGCAATGACGTGTACGCCGTCTCGGTGACCCACACCGGTACCGGGCGGCCCCCGTTGCACCGACGGATCGCCTGCTCCGAGAGCTCGACGACCGCGCGTCCGTAGACGGGCCCGTCGTGGCCCAGGTGCACGTCGAGCACGTCGAGACTGCGGCAGAACTGCGGGTCCGCGTACAAGCTGGCGGTGAAGCTCAGCGCGCCGCGGACGTCGGCCACTCGTTGCAGAATGTCGACGAGCGTCGGCGGCAGGAGCTCCTCGCCTCCGTTCAGCACCTTGACGCGGGGGTCAGCCGCGTGCGCAGCTTCGTACACCGCCTGCTGGAACCCTGCGTACTGCGCGGCCGTCCCGCCCACCCAGTTGCGCCGCGTGTCCTGCGGCTCGTTCCGCGGGATCAGGTACCTCACCCCGAACGGCGCGACGTGGCGCACGAGATCGGTCACGAACTGCCGAGCCGACGCACAGCCGCCGCTGGGGCCGCAGTCGATGGGAGGGTACGCGCCGTCTCCGTGCGCGCGGGGCGCGACGTCCCATGCCGGTGTGTCGCCCATCTCGAGCAGGACCTCCAGCTGTTGCGCCTGGGCCGCAGCGAGGATGCGGTCGAGCCCCCGCCACTTGTACGTGCGTGCGGGTGTCGGCTGCACGATGGCCCAAGGCTGACCGACGCGGATCGCAGTCGCACCGGCTCGGCGCGCCGCCGCGAGCACCTGGGGGAGGTTCTGCAAGCCCTTGCCTCGGGAGAAGCGGTTGACATCGATGCCGAGGGTCACCGATCGGGGCAGGCGCGGTGCGCCGCTCGTCACGGTCGAGGTCGACGTGCCGGATCCCGGCATGGTGGTTGTCGTCCGCGGCGGCGAACCGGGAGGTGGCTGGAAGGCGACGCGGGGCCCGGGCCGTTCGCTCACCGTCCCGTGGAGGACCGCGGCCGCGCCGACGCCCACGATCACCAACACGAAGATGCCCGTCGTGACGGCCGGCCTCTTCCTCACCGAAGACAATTGTTCCCCGGGAGGTCGGCAACCGGCGCGCGCGTCGACAGGGGTCTCCCGGGCTCGCGCTCGCGCCCCTGAAAGGCGAAGACGCGGCCGGCCATGACGCCGCACTCGCCGATGCGTCGTCTATCGAGTCATTCATCGTCCTTCGATGGCCTCGAGACGACCTGTTCTCACGGCACGGGTGAAGGCCTCGTAGTCGCGCTCTGTCTGGTCGGCATAGGCGACGGCAAAGCGCCCGAGCGCCTCGTCGAAGGCAGATCCATTCCCGAGATAGCCGGCGAGCAGAGCCGGGTCTCCGGAGCGGGCATGAGCTCGCGCGAGGGTGGCGCCGCAGAGGCGTCCATAGTCGGCGAGGCTGCGTCCGTCCGAGCCGTCGATCTCCGCGGAGCCCTTCATGTCGCGGAGTTGTCGGACGTAGGTGTCGAAGCCGTCGGCGCGCGCCCAGCCGAGGAAGACGTCGCTGGCCGCTTGCATGATTCGCTGACCGACAACGACGCGTTGCCCCTGGTTTCGGTACGGGGACCGCCCCGCGTAGGGCGAGAGCACCGACGGCTGGGCCTCCTTGATCTGGAGAAAGAGGGGGTCGAGATCGGCGACACCGGCGAGCAGGACGACGAAGCAGCGTGTGCCCACGCTGCCGACGCCCACGACCTTCAGCGCGGCGTCCACGAACTCGTAACGGTCGAGCAGGAGGCGGCGGTCCGGTTCGAGGGTGGCCCGATAGGTCTTGGCGAGCCGGAGTGCCTGCTCGACCTGCTGCTCGTCGAGGCGCACGATCAGCGGCGGGTCCTCGACGATCACGCGTTTGCCGGCCTGCACGGTCGTCAACTTCGAGAGTGCCTGCATGCTGGTGCGGCGGCGAGCCTTTGCAACGGTCCTCTCGACCTCGACCCGAGTGTGCTTGGTCGGGGCCGCGGCGAGAAGGGCGTCGACGTCGATCCGCGAATGCCAGACCTCGAACGACGACAGCTCGGCCAGCGCCGCCATTCCCGACCGGTACTGGAGCGCACAGGCGTGAGCGGCGTCGACGCCGTGGGAGTCGGTCAGCCCGGTTGTGCGCGCGGCCACGACGAGGCTCGCAGCGAGGCGTTTGACGTCCCACTCCCACGGGCCGACCTGGGTCTCGTCGAAGTCGTTGACGTCGAAGACCAAGTTGCGCTCCGGAGTGGCGTACGTGCCGAAGTTCAGGAGATGGGCGTCGCCACAGATCTGCAGCTTGATTCCGGTCGATGGTGTGTGGCTCAGGTCGCTCGCCATCACGAGCGGCGCCCCTCGGTAGAAGGTGAACGGCGACTGCAACATGCGGCCGTTGCGCACCGGTACGAGCTCCGGCAAGCGCGTCCGGTTGGACGCCTCCAGAAGCTCGATCGGATCGAGGCGGTCCTGAGGCGGTTGCCAGTTCCCATGGCTCGAGCGAGGGACTCGCGTGCGCAGGTCGCGAACCGCGGCCCGAGTCTCGTCGCGGCGGCGCAGGGTCGGCACACGGTCGCTCACTGGTACCCCCGGTCGGTCGCGGTCATGGTCTCCCATCTCGCACACCTGCGCCTGGGAAAGCTTGCCACGCGCTCCAGCTCACCGCCCTTCGCCGTTGATCGTGATGGGGTCGCAACGCGGTGATCGAGGCACGCAATTCTTGTATGAGCGACGCGATGCAGGTTCAATCAAAGACGCGGACTCAAAGCAGATCGGGGAGGAAGTCATGGACGACGCCCGTTGGGAGCGGTATGCGGCCGTGGGTGGGATCGTGTTCGTGGTTCTGAGTGTCATCGGCGCGCTTCTGCCCGGCGCGCCGCCCGCGGCCGATGCCTCGGTCGCGAAGATCACGAAGTACTTCCAAGACCACACGGGTTCCATCGAGGCCGGACAGATCTTCCTCGGGGTCGGCATGATCGGGTTGCTGTGGTGGTTCGGCTCGCTGTGGCGGATGATGGTCCGGGCCGAAGATGGTCGCCCCCGCATGGCGATCGTGGCGCTGCTCGGGCTCGCGGCTGCGGCGGGGCTGGTCCTTCTGTCCGGTGCTCTCACGTCGACGACCGCCTTGCGCATCGACGATCTCGGCGGCGCGTCCCGCTTCTTCTACGTCTTGTCGGGCGTCGTCATCGCGACGGCCGGTTTCGGCATCGTCGCGTTTCTGGGTGCCGTCTGCGCGTTGAACTACCGTGCGAGCTTCCTGCCGCAGTGGGTCACCTACCTCGGGTGGCTCGCCGCAGCCGGGTTCCTCGGGGCGAGCCTCGGAAGTGCCAGCGACCACGCCGCGTTCTTCGTGCTGGGTTTCGTCAGCTTCCTCGTGTGGTGCGTGTGGATCGTAGGCGTCAGCGTCGTGATGTGGCAGGGCGACGAGAGGGCTGCACTCGCGGCCTGACCCGACCTCGGGTGCTGCCCACGCACGTACTCGGGCTGCTCGGCGATCGCGTCGATCGTCATGAAGCCATCGGGTAAGACGACGAGGTCGACCTTGCCTTGCCCGAACGTGCATCAGAACGGCGGGTTTGGGATCGGATAGACCGAGCAATTCGGTCATGAGGAGTCGTTCGCGTTCCCGCGCTCGGAACAGAAGCACCTCCTGCGAGCCCGCACCATCGCTCGCGTGCCACCTCCCCGCTTGCGTACGCCCGTCCGGACATAGGACTCTTGGTCTCGCACCTGCGGTGGGGGGCCGGCATGGCGCGTGTCAAGAGTGTTGGCAAGGTCGAGATTCCGCATTGGCCCGCGCTCGACGGGTTGCGCGGTCTCGCGGTTGCCGCGGTGCTCCTCTTTCACGCGGGCTTCGGTTGGGCGAGGGGCGGCTACCTCGGAGTCAGCGCATTCTTCACGCTCTCCGGCTTTCTGATCACCACGCTGCTCCTGACGGAATGGCGCGAGACCGGGCGCGTGTCCCTCCAGCGCTTCTGGTCGCGTCGCCTGCGACGGCTCATGCCGGTTGCACTGGTGGCGCTCGCGGGCATCGTGGTGTTCGGCGCGGTCGTGGCCGACCCCGACCAGGTGCGCGGGCTGCGGGCAGACGTCCTCGCCGCCCTCGGTTACTCGGCCAACTGGCGCTTCATCTTCTCGGGCCAGTCCTACGCCGCCCAGTTCCAGGCGAGCTCACCTGTCCTGCACTTCTGGTCGCTCGCGATCGAAGAGCAGTTCTACCTGTGCTTTCCGCTTCTCGCGCTGCTGGCGCTGCGACTGCGTGGGCGCCGGGGCCTCTCGGTGACGCTCGTCGTGCTTTCGGCGGGCTCCATCGCAATGGGGCGGTGGCTCCTCGACACCGGCGCTTCCCCCGATCGCCTCTACTACGGCACCGACACCCGCGCGTTCGAGCTGCTGTTCGGGGCGCTGCTGGCCGTAGCCCTCGCCGGTTCCCCTTCACCCCGGCGCCGCGTGAGCCGGCTGGCGCTGCAAGGCGGTGGCGCGCTCGCCCTCCTCGCGATGATCGTTCTCTGGGCGACGTTGGCCCAGTCCGATCGGTGGCTCCACCGCGGCGGGCTGCTGGTGCATGCCGTGCTCACGGCGTTGGTGGTCGCCTCCGCCGTCCAACCCGCGGGGCCGGTCCGCGCCCTGCTCGGGCGTGCGTCACTGCGGCGATTGGGACTCTTCCTCTGGCTCGACGCGGACCGCACCGGCCTGTCGCGCCTGCCGCTCTTCGCGCTTCGAGCGGGGGTGACCGTTGCGCTGGCAGCGTGCTCGTACCGCCTGCTCGAGCGGCCGATCCGTGACGGCCGCCGGCTCACCGGGCGCCGACCCTGGGCGGTGGCGCCGGCTGGCGCCGTCGCGGTGTGCGTCGCGCTCGTGGTGGTGACTGCGAGCCCGCCGCAGCCGGCGATCGTGTACAGCGCGGTCCTCGACCACCCAGCGCGGGTGTCCCCGCAGAGTGTTCTCTCTGCCCCTGCCGCGAGCGTCCCGTCCTCGAGTGCGCCTGCCGCGAGCGCCCCTGCCTCGAGCGCGCGGCCGATCCGCATCATGGTGGTCGGCGACTCGGTGGGACAGACGGTGGGTCGCGGCATCGAGCGGCTGGCCATCCGAACCGGTGCGGCGGTGGTGAGCAACTCGGCGTTGGGATGGTGCGCCATCGGCCGCGGGGGTGTGGTCCACCTGTTCGACACGGGGACGCTCGACCAGCGGGGCTGCCGCGACTGGTCCGAGCGCTGGAACATCAGTGGCTTTCACCCCGACGTGGTCGTGGTGCTCTCGACCCTGTGGGAGATCGCTCCGCGCGAACAGCCGCAGTGGGACGGCGTCCGCCGCTTCGGGGAGCCCGACTACGACCGCTGGCTCTGGTCGGAGTACCTCGCCATGACGGCGTACGTCTCGAGTCAGGGCGCGCGGGTGGTCTGGCTCACGGCGCCGTGCGCCGAGCCTGCACAGAGTCGGGCTCGGTTCTGGTCGAACGATGTCGGAGAGCTCGCCGCGCTCGTGCGTCTCAACCGCATGGTGTCGGCCCTCCCGGCGGCGGTCGCACCCGCTCGACTTCGTGTCATCGACCTCTTCGCTCACGTGTGTCCGCGGGGAGAGTTCACCCAGCGGCTCGGCGACGTTGACAATGCGCGACCCGACGGCATGCATTTCTCGGATGCGGGCGCTGACTGGGTCGCCGAGTGGCTCTGCCCCGAGCTGCTCGACAACGCTGCCGCCTGCTCGAACCGGCTTCCGCCGCACAGCTGACGCGGGACGGGCCTCCCGACCGCACAACCGGGAGCTTTCAGCACAATCCCTTTCGGCCCAACTGCTCACAGAGCAGCGTGGCTTCGGCGGTGTAACCCGCGTCGGTCCAATGAACCCCATCTGGATTGTCCGGTGGGACTTGATCGACGAACCTGTCAACGCCACGAATGGACGAAACATCGGGGTGGTTGCCGCTCATGACGATCACCTGACCTCCGGGGCGGAGCGTGGTCCGCGCCGCGTCGACGAGGTCTTGCCATGCCGTGAGGTACTGAGACGCCGAATGAGTCCCGTCCGGGACGTAGGAATCCTCCAGCACCACGAAGTCGACGCCCGACCACTCCCGCACCCAGGTCGACCAAGGGTGGTCGACCGGGTTCGTTCCCCCGTACCACCGCCCGTCGACGATGGCGCCATGCGCCAACCCGACCCGCTGGAACACGGGACCGTATTCCTCCGAGAGGCTGTCTCCGATGATGGTGACTCGGACGGGGTGGTCGACCGTGGGATTCCTTGCTCGAGGACGATGAATGACCTGGGCGGCGGGAACCGCGGGCTCCAGACAGCCCGAAAGGGCGAAGACCAGCATTGCCACGATGAATGCCGCCGGCGCTGTCGTGGCCCTGCGTACGCAACCCATACGTGAGGGAGAGTACCCGAAACGCCCGAATTGCCGTATATAGTCGGTTCAGGGCTTTAGTCCGAAGCGCCGGCTGTCAGCGCTCCCGGCAACCAGTGCCGCGAACCACAGGCAGTGATCCGCGGCGGTGCCGGCTGCCGAATCCTGTCGAGCCATGAGGACCGGATGGTCCGCCACCCGGGCGGGTGCCAGCGGCCCAGAGAAGGAGAGGGACCCCAATGGGTGCATCCGAGAACAAGGCGTTGGTGCGGCGGCTCTTCGAGCAGGGCATGAACGAGCGCAAGGCCGAGGTCTTCAACGAGTCAGTGGCGCCGGACTTCGTCAACCACGACCTGCCGGGGCCCACCCCGGGGCCCGAAGGTTTCCGCCAGAGCTTCGCCATGTTCGAGGCCGCGTTCCCCGACCTGCAGGTGCACCTCGGCGAGGTCATGGCCGCGGAGGACGACAAGGTGATCACCCGCAGCCATTGGACCGGCACCCACAAGGGCGAGTTCATGGGCGTGCCGGCCTCGGGCGCCTCGGTCGACGTCAACTTCATCGACATCTGGCGGGTCGAGAACGGACTGCTGGCCGAGAGCTGGGTGCGCATGGACTTCCTCGGCCTGATGCAGCAGGTCGGCGCCGTCCCGTCCTGAGCCGTGCGCTACGGCGCCGCGACGGGGTCACCTATATCGTGCGACGGATGCGCCGCCTCGTCGTCGCCGTCGTCGTTGCCCTCCTCGGCGCCGGTTGCCTGCCATTGCTGCCCGGGCTCGCGCCCGTCGCGCACCGCCGGATCGTGGCCCTCGGTCACGATGGTCGGTGGTTCACTGACCCGGGCGGACGTGTCGTCATTTTGCGCGGCATGAACTTCGTGGAGAAGTGGGCGCCCTTCACTCCGGCCGCCGACGGCTTCGACGACGACGATGCAGCACTCCTCGCGGCCAACGGGTTCAACACGCTTCGGCTCGGTGTGCCGTTCGAGTTCGTGATGCCCGCGCCGGGTGTCGTCGACGACGCCTACCTGACGTCGATCGCCGAAACCGTGCGCATCCTCGGCCGGCACGGCGCGTACGTGCTGCTCGACTTCCACCAGGACGGATGGGGTCCGGCCACCCACGGCAACGGCATGCCGGCGTGGGCGACGATCACCGACGGTCTCCCCAACCCGCCCGCGCAGTTTCCCCTCTACTACGTCCAGAACCCCGCGTTGCAACGCGCGTTCGAGAACTTCTGGGCCAACCGGCCGGGGCCAGACGGCGTCGCGCTCCAGACGCACTACGCCTCCGCGATGCGCGCCGTTGCGGCCCTGTTCGCGCGTAGCCCCAACGTGATCGGATACGAGGCGATGAACGAGCCGTGGCCCGGCGCGGACTGGTCTTCATGCCTGACCGGCTGCGCCGACCTCGAGGCAAGCCGGCTCGCGCCGTTCTACGCCCGCATGACCGCAGCCGTGCGGTCGGTCGACCGTCGACACCCCGTGCTCGTCGAGCCGTTCGTGCTGTTCAACTTCGGCAACGCCGACACGTCACTGCCGGGACCCGGCTCGCCGAACGTGCTGTCGACCCATGTGTACGCGCTCGACGCGAAAGGGAACGCGTCGGCGATGGATCGCAGCGTCGCCGCCGCCGAGCGCGACCGTGCCGCGCTACTCGTCACCGAATGGGGTGCAATGAGCGACCCGGCTGCGCTCACGCAGACCGAGAACGACTTCGACGCTCGACTCGTGCCGTGGCTGTACTGGTCGTACAACGGGCTCGTCGTCGCCGACAGCAAGCTTCCTCTCGAATCGCCCAACCTCAACGCCTCGGTCCTGGACGCGCTTGCGCGTCCGTACCCGACCCTCGTGAACGGCACGCCCACGCGCCTCACGTTCGACGCCGCGACTGCGACGCTCGACTTCGAATTCGTCACCCGGCGTCCCGACGGACGCCGCGCCGCTCGAGGGCTCCAGACCGAGGTGGTCATCCCGAGGCGGCGCTACCCCGCGGGCTACACCGCCACCGCGGTGGGTGCCACCATCACGTCACGGCGCTGCGCGCCCACCCTCACGTTGCGGAGCCGACCCGGCGCGAACGCAGTGTCCGTCCGGGTGACGCCCGCGAGCTGTTAGCGCAGCACCAGTGGCGCGCTCTCGCGGGCGGGACAGGTGGCGCCGGCGCAGCTGCGCATGGCGTCGAGTCGTTGATGGAGGGCATCGAGGCGCGCGGGACTGGCCGCGCCTGCGATGTTGTTCAACTCGTCGGGATCCCGGGTGAGGTCGTAGAGCTCGCGCTCACCGGTCGAGTACTCGACGTAGGTGTAGGTCGGGAGCCGCAGTCCCTGGAACTCGGGGATCCGGCTCCGCCCGGCTAGGGAGCGGCGCGGGGCAGCGGCCGACGTCGGAGTCGTCGGTTGCGCATCCGAGCTCGAAGTGGTGTCGGCCTGATCGAGATCGTCGGGTTCGAGCTGACCGGCGCCCGAGCGATCCTGCTGGGCGGAGGTCTCGGTCCAGTGCTCGAGGAGGAAGACCTGGCGCCAGTGCGCCGGGACGCGGGGGTTCTTCGTGGTGAGCAGCGGGACGAGTGACCGGCCGTCCGGGTTGTCCGTCAATCGACCGCCGCCGATCGCGGCGATCGTCGGCGCGAGATCCACGTTGCCCGTGAGCGCAGTGACGTGCGACGCCTTCGCGACGCCGGGCCCGCGTATCAGTAGCGGGAGGTGGATGTCGGTCTCGTAGGCGGTCTGCTTGCCGGACGGCATGCGGTGCTGGCCGAGGTGGAAGCCGTTGTCGGATGTGAAGATCACGTAGGTGTCGTCCAGCTGGCGCTTCGCGTCGAGCGCGTCCACCAGGCTCGCGACGCTCCGGTCGACGGCCTGCAGGGATTGGGCTCGCTTGCGGTAGCGCCGGTCGATCAGTCGCTGCCGCTGCGGGGTCAGCGGGGGGAGCGCTTGGATGTACCGGGGCTTGTCGCTGACGTCGGCTTCGTCGTACGCAGGATCGCGCGGTGCCTTCAGTCCCGGGAACGCCCTGGTGTCCTGGGGCGCGGGGGTGGACGGCGAATGCGGCGCGTACACGGCCAAGTAGGCGAAGAACGGCGTCGAGGTGCTCGCGGCGCGGGTGATGAAGTCTCGGGTCTGGCGCGTGTAGACATCGGTGCCGTAGTCGTCGGGCCCATGTCCGTAGTCGACCTGCTTGCCGTTCTCGTTCAGCGTGTAGTCGTACTCGCCGTACGCGTTGCCCTTCGACGAGCTCGACCACTGGTCCCAACCCGGCGGCACGTAGGCCGGGCCCGCGGTATGCGGATAGCCGTTCAGGTATTTGCCGAACAGCCCTGTGGCATAGCCCGCGTCGTGCATCGCCGTCGCGATCGTCGACTGCTCGACCATGTCGGCATGGGCCGTCTCGAAGCCGCCGTTCCCGCCCCCGTTGGTGAGCACACCTGTGTTGTGGGAGTACTGGCCGCGAAGGATCGAGGTGCGGGCCGGGCAGCACAGCGTCACGTTGTCGAAGTACCTGTCGAAGCTCACGCCCTGATCGCGGATGAGCTCGCGCACCTTTGGCATGAAGCGCAGGTCGTCGAGCCGCATGTCATCGGTGAGGACGAACAGCACGTTCGGCTTGCGTCTCGACGACGGCGTCGCGCCCTGGGCCGATCGCCGGCCAGGTGAGGAGGAGGTCGCACACCCTGCCACGAGAAGCACGGCAAGCACGGCTTCCGACCACACGTGACCGCGTCCCAACCCCACGCGATCTCGGCGGGGGGTTGGGACGTGGGAGGCGGTGCGGCTCATCGAGCCTCGACGATACGGGGCCATGATGAGGAAGCATCACACGTGCTGTTAGCTATTTGTGAGCACCCGAAGCGTCGCTCGGCGGACCGGGCTCACACGTGTCTGAACAACTTGCCTGCTGCGTTGAAGTTGCCCGACTCGCACGGGAACGAGCATGACTGCGCGTGGGCAATGATCTTGTAGAGCTCGCCCGCGGCCGGAACTGAAGGCATGGTGAACGTCACCGTATAGCTCCCGTTCGCGTTCGCCGTCTGGCTCATGGGGGTGATCGCCGGCAACAGGGCGCCGTTCGAGACGCGCTTGATCAGGATCGTCTTGTTCGTATGGGCCAGGAGGCACGCGCCGTCGTAGGGGATCGTCGTCGGGTCGTCGGGCTGAACGGTTCGGCACGCGAACTGCACGCCTGTCACCGCCACCGACGTCCCCGTCGGGATCGAGCTCGGACACGTCGACCCGTTGCACGTGATCGAGGGGATCGGGGACTTCAGGAAGAGCTGTCGGTACCCGGCATAGAGCCACGGCCCGAAGGGCGCCGCCGGGTTGAACTGTCCCAGCACCACCGCGCACGTGTGACCGGCCGCGATCTGAGCTGGAGTGGGCGGACAGACCGCGTTCGGGTTGGTGTTGGTGCCCGTGGGCCCACCCCACTGCGTGAGGAGCGCGGCCGACGGGAGCTGGAGCGTCACGTTCGGCCCGCCTGTGCAGCAGTTGCCGGTGGCGTCCAGCTGGAGGCTCCCACTGTTGGGCACGCCCTGCCCCCCGAAGCCCCGCCCGTTGCCGAAGTCACAGCCGTGCGCGATGTCGCCTTGTGCGCCGGTGCCGTCGATGTTGGGCGAGAACGCCACCTGGCCGTTGCACAGCGCGAGGGTCACCGGCGCATTGGCCTTGCCGCCGAAGATCGAGGTCGACACGGAGACGGTTTGCGGCGTGGCGCACGCCGGCCCGTAGTTGGCGGAGCAGCCCGCGTTCTTGCTGGCGGTGAGGTTCACCGCCTTGCTCAGCGCGATGGATCGGCTCGACACCGCGGGGTTCGCATTGAACAGGAAGGGCGCCGAGCCCACCGCCGCCAGAGCGTCGACGAGCCCGGCGCCGACCACGTCGGCGGTTCCGCCGTTGGTCACGGCGGCGGCCGTGGCCTCGAGCGCCGACTTCACCGATGCCGGTGACAAGTTGGGTGACCGCTGGCGTAAGAGTGCCGCTACCGCGGCGGCGTGGGGCGCGGCGGCGGAGGTGCCGAAGAAGCGACAGGGCCCGCACGGCGGTGGGAAGAAGGTGTTCACACCCCCGTCGGTGGCGGCGACGTCGGGCTTGTTGATCACGAGCGGTGAGGGCAGCGGTGGCGCGGGCGTGGTGCCCGAGACCGGTCCGAAGTAAAGGGTCACCGGTCCGTGGGAGGTATAGGGCTCGGGCGTGGTGGCGTTGTTGAAGGGCACCGCGGCGATGGTGGCGGCCTTGGCCGCACCGTTGTGGGAGAGGATCGTCGGGCCGATGATGTCGCCCCCGGTCGAGGTGTTGTACTCGGCGCTGGTCAAGTTGCTGCGGAAGAAGACGTACTTGAGCCGCGGCGTGCTGGACCCGCTGAATCGGTTGACGACCAGGTGCACGTTCTGAGAGGCCCCCGAAGTGTTCTTGTAACTGAGGAACTCGAAGGGGCGCTGGGAGGTGGCGTTGGTGCCAACGCTGGCAGCCAAGACGGTGTTGGTGGCGCTGTTCATGAGGTACAGGTCGAGGTCGGTGGCAACCCCGTTCCACGGCTCGGCCCACTGCAGGTCCACGACGAGGGAGCCGTTGTTGGGCAGCGTGTAGCCCGCGGTCGTGTCGACGCCGGCGCCCGGGTTGAAGTCGTGGCAGGTGGCGCCGGCGAAGCCGGGCAATCCGGGTGGGCACGGCGAGGCGGGGCGGTAGGCGGGTGCCTCGTACGACGAGACGTTCTTGCCGCCAACGATGGTGTTGGAGTTTCCGGCGGAAGAGAAGTACGCGGCTCCGGTGGCCGTCACGTCGTTGACCGCGACGCTGACCGGACCGTCCTGGAACATGGGCTCGACGAAATAGGTGACGTCGTCGACGATCACGCTGGACCCATGCGCGTTGCGCAGACTGCGGATGTTGTCGGCCATGGTCGTCACACCACCGTTGGCCGTGGCGAAGGCGAGCTTGGCCCCGGGCGCGAGGTCATGCACGATCTGGCTCATGGCCCGGCCCTCGTCGGTGAGACCGGCGCCCGCGGGGTCGGACACGACAACGACCGGCGTGGTGCGGCCGCAGGGATTGCCCACCCCCGGCAGGTCACCCGAGGCCACGTCGTTGGCTGCGTGCACGGCCGTGGCGGTGGAGCGGTCGAAGGAATCCGAGAGCACGCCCACCTTGACGTTGGTTCCGTCCACCCCGAAGGCGAACCGGGCCTGGTCGGCCTTGAGCTGGCTGTCGCCCTCCGAGATCGTCGGTGAACACGCGGCAGGCGTCACCGCCGCGTCCACCCCGCCGGCCGGCGCGGTCTGCCCCACCAAAGGCGCGAGCACCTCCTGCACGAACCCCACGCCTGGCGCCTGGGCCAGCGCCTGGAGCCGAGCCGGGCTGATCCAGCCCGTGATCACGTCATAGCGCGGGGACACGTGGGTGACAGTCAGGCCCGCTCTTCCCAGGGCGTCGCGCTCGACCCCGCTCGTGGTGCCGACGCGCACCTCCACGAGCACCTCGTCGACCCCCTCCCGGCGGACCAGCGAGCCGGGACCGTCTGCGGCGAGACTGAGCCGGCGGGCCCGTTCTGCGGCAGAGGCGACGCGGAGCGCCGGTGTCGACAGGAGATGCAGGCGACTGGAGAGCCGCGATCCCTCGTCCGGCTTCTGGCGTCGCGGGGCGGGGGCGGCGCCGGCCGCACCGGCGCCCGCGCCACCGAGCGCGCCGGCCAGTGTCAGCACCGCGGTCGCGACGATGAATCCGAACGTGACCCGTGTCTTTCGCCGCATCGCCAACCCCGATCCCCTCGCGCACCTCTGCGGTCTCGCCGGTGGAGGACGCTACCTGCCGGCAAGCCGATCGACCACCGGCGCGAATGACTCCACGGCGGTGTCCGGGATCACCCAGTAGGTGAAACCCCAACGCTCCCGTCGCGACAAGATCGCATCGCACAACTCGTCGATCGTGCCGACGAGGAGCAACGGGACGTCGGGCGCCTCTCTCGGACTGACGCCAAACGCGGCCGCCATCGACTCCAGAGTCTGTGGTCCGTCGCTGGTGACCTTGGTGAAGGCGCAGTGGCACTGAAGCTCGATGTCCTCGAGACGATCTCCGGCGGCGTCGCGGACCCAGCCGAGCTTCTCGTCGAAGGCGTCTGGTGTCGCCGTCGCGGCGACTTCCGCGTCGAGAGCACCGGTGCGAAGGGTGGCGTTGACCGCGACGATGTCCGCCTCGCGCGCGGCAAACGACAGAATGCGGCGGCCACCGCCGCCGATGCAGACGAGAGGCCCGTTCGGGCGGTGCGGGCGAGGTGTGCCGACCGCGCCGGCAATTCGATAGTGCTGCCCGGAGAACGTGACCGGGTCGGCACTTGCCCAGAGGCCTCTCATCACCGCGAGCGATTCGATCATCCGAGAGATTCGGGTGCCGGCCCCGTCGAACGAGAGGCCGCTGTGGTCGTAGTCGTCGCGCTTCCAGCCGGCGCCGAGGCCGAACTCGACCCTGCCCTCGGACACCACGTCGAGGGTCGCCATCTCTTTGGCCAGAACCACCGGGTGGCGGTAATCGTTGTCGTAGACCAAGGTCCCGACCCGGAGCCGGGTGGTCGCTTCGGCTGCAACCGTCAAACCGACTGTCGGTGACCACTGGTCCTGGAAATGATCGGGCATGAAGAGCGTCGAGTAGCCGAGCTCCTCGGCCCGTTGCGCGAGGCGACGCCACGTCCTGCCGTCGGGTTCGCCCGACGTGATGACCCCGAAGCGCATGGCCCGGGTCATCTGCGATTCACGTTCGCCAGCACGGCGCGGGTGGCGTCTGCGGCGCGCTGGGCCGCTTCCAACGACCCAAGTGCGTGCAGCGCGTCGGAGAAGACCTCGACCCCGATCGGGGCTTTGCTGCCGGCCAGCGCGCGGCACAGTGAGACGAGGTCGAAGGCGCCCTCGCCGGGAAGACACCGGTCGTGCAACG
>VAWU01000008.1:0-46977 GCA_005888325.1 Actinomycetota bacterium | reverse complement strand
TGCCGGACCGTCGTCCAACTGAATGCTCATCACGCTCTCGGGCGGCACGACCGCCAACTCGTCGAGGTTGCCGCCGCTTCTCGCGAAGTGCCAGGCGTCGACCGCGATACCGCCGTTTGGCCGGCCGGCGCGTTCCGCGATCTTCCAGGCCGTCGTGGCGTCGGGCACGCGTGACCACGGGAGCGATTCGAGATGGACGAGCAACCCGTGCTCGGCGGCTCGGTCGCACAAGACGGCGAACGCCTCGGCGGCATCATCTGTGCCCCAGCTCCCACCGAACACATCGACGGCGTTCAACGACCGGGCGCCCACGACTTCAGCGATACGGAACATCTCTCGCTCGCGGAAGCCGAACACCTGCTGCTCGTCATACTTGGCCGGGATGGCCATTCCGCTCTCGAGCGCGCCGGGAAGCCACCACCACGCCGGGTCGAGCTCGGCGACGGCGAGCCCGCGATCGTCGAGCATCGACGAGATGTCGGCGTCGGTGTGTCCTTCAGAACGGGCGGACGCGTAGTCGCGACCCCACATCGAGATCCCCGCGAAGCCGGCCGAGGCTGCGGCCTCCAACCGATCAGAGAATGTCAATCGCCGGGGCAACGTCCCGGAGCACAGAATCAAGTCACCGGCGTGCAGCACCACGGGCACAGCATGGCGCGATTCGAGGAACCCATCCGATGGGTCAACCGGCGCCGCTCAGAGGGAGGCGGCGAGCGCGACGATGCCCTCCGCGACCGCCTGGGGCGCCCGGCGGGGCAGGTGGTGGCCGACCCGCGCGACCAACTCGAGGCGGGCGTTCGGGAGCGAGGCGCACAGCTCGTGCGCGGTACGGATGGGAACGACCTTGTCGCGCGGGTCGGCGAGCAGGAGCGTCGGCATGCGGATGACGCTCGCGTCGGAGACGAGGTGGTCGACCTCGCGCACGAGCGCGCGTTGTTCGGTGAGGAACGTGCGCCACAGGGCGCCGTGGTCGTGGCGGGTGTGCGCCCACACGTCCCATCCCACGAGCTCGTTCGAGGCGCGCGGCCCGCGCCGCCTCTCGATGAGGGCCAGGAGCACGCGGACGAACACGGGCGTGAGCCACCACGCCGCCACTGCAGATACCGGCCCGACCACGGGCGCGGCGAGGAGACGGTCCCATTCGGTGAGGCAGCCCGGACCCACGCTGGCGACGAGGACGAGCGCCTCCACCCGCTCAGGTGCGAGCAACGCGGTCGCGAGCGCGGCGCCTCCCCCGTACGAGTGACCGACGACGACGGCCCGCTCGACGCCCGCGGCGTCGAGGTCGGCGATGACGGCTCGGCCGTTGGTCATGAAGCCGCCTGCGGCCTGTCGGTTCGAGCCGTACCCGGGCCGGTCGGGCACGATGGGCCGAAGCTCAGCGGGAAATCGCGACACGACGCCGTCCCAGTCAGCGCGGCTTCCCGGCTGACCATGGAGAAGGACGACGTGCCGCGGCATCACCGACGACCGTAGGCGTCAGGCGCGACGACGGGACACCGCGGTTGGCCGGCCCTGGGTCCACCGGGCTGGCAGGCTGGCGCGGTGAGTCTGGTCGTGGCCGTGCCGGCCGCGCTTGGGGCGGCAGGCGCCTTCGGGACGGCCTCGGCAGTCCAACACGCATCTGCGTTCGCGCAGACGGGTGGGGGACGGGTCGAGGTGGGCGGGCTGGCCCGGCTGCTCCACGATCCGCGGTGGCTGCTCGGTGTCGGCGCGGACGGGCTCGGCCTCGGCCTGCTCGTCGTCGGCCTGACGAACGGTCCCGTCACGATCGTCCAGCCGCTGCAGATCCTCGGTCTGCTGGTGGCTCTGCCGGTCGGCGCCGCGCTGGGCGGGCCCCGGCCCACGTGGCGCGCCGCATGTGCCGCGTTGGTGGTCGTCGTCGGCCTCGGCACGTTCCTCGCGCTGCTCGGTGACCCCGGAGAGGGCAGGTCACCGTCGGAGGCGACCATCGTCGTTCTCTCGGCCGCGTTCCTCGCGGCAGGGGGACTGGCCGTATTTCTCACGCGCGACCGCGCCGCTGTGGTGCGCGCCGTGGTGCTCGGAGGAACGAGCGGCGCGTGGTTCGGCCTATCGGCTGTGCTGTTGCGCGCGGTGGACCTGCGGTGGGAGGCAGGCGGCCTCGCCGCATTCGGCCGTGCATCGGGCATCATCGCCGTCGT
This sequence comes from Actinomycetota bacterium, assembly GCA_005888325.1. Taxonomy (NCBI): domain Bacteria; kingdom Bacillati; phylum Actinomycetota; species Actinomycetota bacterium. Next base: position 44,815 of record VAWU01000008.1, on the reverse strand, counting down.
GTGCCTCGTCGTCGTGGGCGCGACCGCGTTGGCGACGGGACAGCTCTCGTTCCAGATGGGGTCGCTCGCCGCCAGCCTGCCCGCGCAGACGATTGCCGACCCGATCGTTGCCGTCCTGCTGGGGCCGAGCGTGCTCGCCGAGCACATCGCGTTGTCTCGCGGTCGCGCCGCCGTCCACGCCGTCGCCCTGGTTGCTGTCATCGCCGGCATCTGGGAGCTCGCGCGCGCCGAGGTCGGCGACGGCGCGGATCGGACGCGCTCGAACGGCGTGAGCTCTCACTGATTCGAGGCCGCGGCGGGCCGCGAGAGCGGAAGCAGCCCTTCGGCGGTCATCGCGGCGACGCCGATGGCGGGCAGATCTGTGCGCGACCGGTAGGCCAGGTACCGGGGCACCCACCGCGGGTGGAACTTGGCGCTGAAACGGTAGAGAGAAGCGACCTTGAACGGGTTCACGATCCTGAGGAACCGACCGGCGACGAATCGGGCGGCCGAAGGCGAAGCGCCCTCCGCGATGACGCGCCGGAAGCCGACGAAGTTGACGGACAGCTCGGTGACCCCGTGCGCGCCGGCCCACCGAACCATCTCGACGATCATGCGTTCGTTGACTCCGTTCGGCGAGCCGGGGATGCGCCGCATGGCGTCGAGGGAGACGCACTCCCCACCCTTGCATGGCACGTAGCGCTGGAACGCGATCGGCTCGCCCATCCGGTTCCAGCAGACCACGAGAAGGCACTCGGGATGCTCCGCCGAGAAGGGCTCCTCCAGCGCCATCGAGAAACCCAACTCGCGGTGACGGCCCCGCGACCGCGCCGCGACGTCTGCGAGCGAGCGACGGAGCTCGGGCGACAGGTCCCCCTCGCGAACGACATCCGTGGTGACGCCCGCGTTCGCCGACCGGCTCACGGCCTGGCGCACGTTCCGCATCCGTCCTCCGCCGAGCGAGAAGGTGTTGACGTCGATCACGACCTCGTCACCGAGGTACAGCACCTTCATGCCGAGCCGGTCGTAGAGGCCCAAGCAGTCGGCACCCGCCATCATCACGACCGGACGCCAGCCGTGCTCATGGCACCGAACCAGGAACTCGCGCAGGCAGTCGTCGAAGGCCGACGCCTGGCCGACCGGGTCACCCGAGGCGAGGCCCACGCCGAAAAGGTAGCGGTACGCGATGACGGCGGCGCCGTCTCGTGAGAGCACGTAGCGCTTGTCGCGCCTGAGCGCGAAGCCATCGATGCTGTCGTCGGCGTGCTCGCGCACCAACCATCGCGCCCGCTGCCGCTCGGCATCCTGAGGTTCGCTCTCGTCGGCGGTCGGGGCGAGCGCGAACACCAGGAGCCCCGCGAGACTGATCACACCGAGCAGCGTGACCGAGCCCGGTACCGAGCCCTGGCGGCCGTGGGCCGCGAGCGGGCCGGACAGACCGACGAGGCGCGCCAGGGTCTCGTGCAGCGCCACGCCGGGCGCCACGCGACGTAGGAGCACCAGGGCTCCACAACCGATCGCGACGTCCATCAGCACGACGGCCACGATCCACGACGCGACCAACCGCCGACGTTCGGGTTTCGCGTCGAGGATGAACACGGGAGGCGCGAGCAGCAACAGCGCAACCATCACGGCGCCTGCCACTGCTTCGCGGGGGTGCGAGCGACTGAGGATCCAGCCCAGGGAGCCGCCCGCCAGGAGCGCGACGAGGGCCCGGTGCGCGCCGTGCCTGCCGTGCACCATGCCCCGGCCGAGAAGGGCGAAGGCCGTTCCGGCGAAAACCGTCATGCCCCCGGCCGGTGTCAGCGCCGACCGTACATCGACGACGCCCACCCCGACGCTCCCGACCGCGACTGCACGCACGCGCGCGTCGTGGAGCGTGGGCCCGAGCCGACGCAACGCCGACAGCCTGCCGACGGAGGATCGAACAACCATCTGGCGCGCCGGCATCGTGCGTGAACCCTCCAGTCGAGGCCCGTCTCGGCGTGAGCGTCGACAGGCGCAGGCTGCCAACAGAGTGCCGCCGCGCACCGCGGACGGCAAGCGCCGAACGGGTTTCGCGGTGGCGCTGGGGAGGCGACAATCGGGGATGTGAGTGCCGTGAGCATGCGCCTTCGGGTGGAGCTGCGCGCCCGGTGGCGGGCCTGGGGCGTGATCGCCATGCTCATCGGCGTCGCCGGCGGCGCCGTGCTCACCACTGCAGCCGGCGCCCGTCGCACCGACACGGCCTACGGCCGTTATCTCCGCTACGCGAGGGCCTCCGACGTCGTCATCTCGCCCGCCCAAACCGGGCTGCCCCGTCTCTATGGCGCGGTGGCAGAGCTGCCCCAGGTCGCGGCCATCGCGCCTGCCGTGGGGGTCGACGCGTTCGCGCCAGAGCACCGGCGAGCGCACGTCCAGCTGCTCGGCAGCACCGATGGGCGCCTGGGCACGGCGATCGAGCGTCCCAAGCTCACCGAGGGGCGAGTGCCTCGGTCCGACCGGGCCGACGAGGCCGTCGCGGACCGCGGCCTCGCTTCTACGCTCGACCTGCACGCAGGGAGTCGGCTCCGCATCGTGGCCGCGCCTTCCTCGGCCACCGGCTTCGACCGCGCGCTCGCGCGGACGTTCACGTTCAGGATCGTCGGCGTCGGGGTGTTCCGCGACAACGTCGTGCCTGTGAACGCGCTTGCATCCCAGCCCACGCTCTTCGTCACCCCCGCGCTGTTGCGCCAGCTCGATTCCCGCTACAACGCGTACGACGGCGGCTTCGTCCGCCTGCGGCCGGGAGCCTCGAGGATCGTGTTCGCGCAGCGGGCGGACGCCCTGGCCCGCGGGTTTCCCGAAACCGGTACGCCGTTGTTCGTCGCGGACGAGCACGAGCAGGCGGCGAAGGTCGAGCACGCCATCCGGCCCCAGGCGGCAGCCCTCCTCATCTTCTCCGTGCTGGCGGCGGTGACGGCCCTTATCGTGATCGGCCAGATCCTGTCCCGACAGCTGTTCGTGGCCGCCACCGAGAATCCCACCCTGCGGGCGCTCGGCATGGACCGCAAGCAGCTCGTCGCTCTCGGGCTGGCCGAGGTGGGGGTCGTGACCGCGGCGGGGACGCTGCTGGCCGTCGCGGTGGCCGCCCTGGCCTCACCCTTGATGCCCATCGGCCCCGCCCGCGTCGCCGAGCCCCATCCAGGGTTCAGCGCGAACTGGGCCGTCCTCGGCCTCGGCGCCATCGCGGTGGTCGTCGTGGTGTACGCCCGGGTCGCCTGGCCGGTATGGCGGCTGGCGTCGGCACCCGCCGGCGCGCAGGGAGCTCTCGAGGCCGCCGGCGCCGATCGTCCCTCGCGCGTGCTCGAGGCGGCAACGCGCGCGGGCGCTCCTGTCGGCGCCGCGATGGGGGTGCGCTTCGCGCTGGAACCGGGCCGCGGCCGCACAGCCGTGCCCGTGCGCAGCGCCCTTGCCGGCACCATCCTCGCCATCGTCGCGGTGGCCGCCGCCTTCACGTTCGGCACGAACCTGGTCCGCTTCGTCGACACGCCGCGGCTCTACGGCCAGACGTGGGACCTCGCGGTCGACACCCAGTTCGGTCAGCTCCCACCACGCGAGACCGAGGCCTTCCTCCGAAGCCAGCGAGCCGTCGCGGGGTGGACGTTCGGCGATCATGGCGACGTCACGATCGCCGGCCACGACGTGCCCACGATCGGGTTGGCTGCGGGACGCGGAACCGAGATGTGGCCGGTGTTGCTCGCCGGTAGGCCCGCGGCGCGACCGGGTGAGATCGTGCTCGGCACCAAGACCCTGCAGGCCGTCCATCGCAAGGTCGGCGAGACGATCGCCGTCACCCCACAGGGAGAGAGCGCGGCCCGGCCGATGCGCATCGTCGGGCGAGCAGTCTTCCCGTTCTTCGGCCGTGGCAGCTTCACCCCGGCGGGGCTGGGCGAGGGGGCCGCGATCCAAGACCCGGCGCCGGACCCGGGTGGCTTCAACTTCGTGCTCGTCCGGATCACGACGGGAGTCGATCACACCACGGCGGTTGCCGCGTTCCGGCGCGCCCTCGCCCGCGCCGGCATCTGCCCGCAGGACCAGGCGTGCGGCGTGAACGTCGCGCAGCGTCCCGTCGACGTCCTCAACTACTCGCGCATCCAGGCGACACCTCTCGCCCTGGCCACGGTGCTGGCGCTGCTGGCGATGGCCACGGTCGCCCATCTGCTCCTGACCTCGATTCGCCGCCGCCGGCGCGACCTCGCAGTGCTCAAGGCGCTCGGCTTCGTGCGGAGCCAGGTGTTCGCGGCCGTGGCGTGGCAGGCCACCACCCTGGTCGGCCTGGCGCTCCTCGTCGGGCTTCCTCTCGGTGTGGCGGCCGGGCGCTGGACGTGGCAGGTGTTCGCGGGCCGCCTCGGCGCGGCATCCGATGCGCGCGTTCCCGTCCTCGCCGCGCTCGTGGCTGTGCCCGTGGCCATCGCGATCGCCAACGCGGTGGCGGTCGCGCCTGGCCTCGTCGCCGGTCGCCTGCGGCCCGCGACCGTGCTGCGTGATGAGTGAGCGCCGCTGACCGACCAGCCCGACCGCTTCAGCTCGGCTGGAGAAGGAGAAGGCCCGCGAGGCGGGCGCGTCGCGCTCGCGTGTCCGCGCTGTTCGTCGACGGCACCACCTGCCAACCCGTCGTCGCGAGGAGGGCGTCGACGTCCTCGCTGCTCAGCACGGTACGAGTCGGCTCGCCCATGGCCGCGACGGCGGCCCGGAACGCCTTCCGTCGAACCGACTGGGCAGCCGAGCTCGAGGTGACCGAGAGGCTGATTGCGAGCCGGCTCCCAGAACACGCGATCTGGCGCAGGTGGCGTAGCAGTGATTCGAGAACCGCTCGCTCGAGGTAGATGGCGACACCCTCACAGAGCAACAGCGAGGGCACCTGGGTCTGGTACCCGGCGCCGACCATCAGCGCCCCGACCTCGTCGACGCCGAAGTCGGCCGGCACGAACGTGATGGCGCCGACGTCGATTCCGAGCCGCGCCAGTCGCTCCCGCTTGTCGCGCTGGGTGTCGGGGTGATCGACCTCGAACCAGCGCACGCCGGGCTTCGAATAGCGCAGCGCCCGTCCGTCGTACCCGGCCGCCGCGATCACCACCTGCGTCACCCCTCGGTCGAGGGCGGCGACGACCGCACGATCGAAGAAAAACGTGCGTGCCGCGAGATAGGCGACCATCGACTCGGCCGATCGGACGGTCGCGGAGCCGGCGACGTCGCGCGCCAGCCGCTCGTCGCCCGCCGGGTCACCGTAAGCGACGGGGACGCGATCGAACGTCAATCGGTGGGCTGCGACCCGCCGGGCCGTCTCCGAAGCCTCACCCGCCCGCATCAGGCCCAACGACGCGGCAGTTGCACGCTCGCGTTCGCACCCACTAGTCGTCCTCGTCCTTGGTCCAGCTTTCACGCATCTGCTCCACCATGGCCTGGATGCTCGCCTCCACCTCCTCGGGGGAGCTGTCGGCCGAGATCTTCAGCAGATGCTGCGTCCCCGCCGCGATCCACGTTCTCCCGCACACCGGGCACTCGACGACCGGGTTGAGGGTGGGGCCCTCCGCCGGATCTCTGTCGAGGTGCACGATGCCACGCACGTCGCAGACGCGACACGTTCGAGAGTCTGTCAGGCGGTGGCACCGTGCCGTCTCGGTCGGTTGCCGGGCCGTCGCAGGGCCAGGTCCCTCGGGCCGCTCTGGATGAGCGTGTCCAGACTACGAGCGACGGTGATTGTCCGCCGTGGCTTTTTCGATCGCGATGGCGGGCAAAAGCCCTGCTCAGCGGGCCCGAGCCCTCAAGTTCGACTCCGAGGGGCCGATGACCGACGAGTGGGACGATCGAGCGCCGTTCGCCGCAGGTCGTGGCGCGCCCTGAGCTACCCAGTCGTCGTCGCGGGCGCGTTGTCGATCCTCGCGGCCTGCTCGTCGGGACAGTCGCAGGCTCGAGCCGGCGGGAGCACGGTGCGTGTGACCGAGCGCGACTTCCGGATATCGGCCACACCCGCGCGCGTGGCGGCGGGTGATGTCGTGCTGTCGGTGAGGAATCGCGGTCCCGAGCAGCACGAGTTCATCGTGGTGCGGGCACGGGGCGCGGCGCTGCCGCTCCGGGTCGACGGTGTCACGATCGATGAGGACGCGCTCGAAGCGGCGAAGATCGGGGGGCTCGAGCCGGGCGCGCCGGGCAGCCTCCGCCAGCTCCGGCTCCGATTGGCTCCGGGCCGCTACGAGCTGTTCTGCAACATGGCCGGCCATTACCTCGGTGGCATGCACACCCAGCTGGTGGTGTCGTAGCGATGTCGCGGGGGATGGCAATCCGACCGTTTGCGGCGCGCGGCCGGCGCACGGTCGTCGCGATACTCGCGACGTTCGCCTTGTTCTCGGCGACGAGCGTCGGGATGTCGATCGGCGCAACCCAGCGTTCCCAACATCGAGCGGCGGTCGTACAGGTGGCCGCCAGACAGCGGACGCTCGCGGAGCGCTACGTGCAGGAGGTGCTCCTCACGCGCGCCGGCATCCAGTCCGATCCTGAGTATCTGGCGTCGTTGCTGCGCGAGAGCGCGCGCTCGCTGCTGGACGGAGGAACCGCACCGGCGGTCAACGGAGACGACGACGAGATCGTCGTCGAGCCGGCCCGCGGATCGGTGGTTCGTGCCCAGCTGTCGCAGGAGCGCCGGCTCGTCGCCGATCTGACCGCGACCGGAAGCGCCTTGCTCGCTCGACGTCCGGTCGAGGCGGTATCCCAGACGGCGCACGAGAACGTCACGGTCACGGATCCGGTCAGCCGGTTGCGCGTGCTCGCCGCTCTTACGTCGAACGTGTCGTTGAACGCGGCCCGGACCATCGCCGTCCGTACGGACCGGAATGTCGGCGACCTGATCAAGCTCCAGGTCGCCCTGGGCATCGCGGGAGTCTTCGTCTCCGTGCTTCTCGGGTGGGGCCTGATCGCGGCAACGCGGCGGCAGACAGCCCACTTCCGGAGCCTCGTCACGTCGTCCACCGACCTCGTGCTCGTTTTCCGCCAGGGCGAATGCCGTTATGCGAGCCGGTCGGTCACGGCTATGGTCGGCCAACCCGAGAGGCGTGTGCTCGGTCCCGGGTTCATGCGCTCCGTGCACCCCGACGATCGGGCGCTGGTGGAAGCCGCATCGGTCGGTGGGGAACCGGGTGAGATCGAGTTCCTGGTCGAGGACCGATTCGGGGAATGGCGGCACCTCGAGGCCCATGTCACCGACCTGCGCGCCGACCGGCAGCTCCGCGGTGTCGTGTTCAACGCGCGCGACATCACCGAGCGGGTTCGACTCGAGCAGGAGTTGAGCCACCAGGCGTTTCACGACGGTCTGACAGGACTTGCCAACCGCGCGCTGTTTCACGACCGGCTCGACCAGGCGCTCGCCCGATCCGAGCGATCGCACGACGCGCTGGCGGTGCTAATCGTCGATCTCGACCGGTTCAAGCAGGTCAACGACAGCCTCGGTCACGGAAGCGGTGACGGCCTGCTCCAGCAGCTCGCGCAGCGGTTCAGCGAGGTCATACGACCCAGCGACACTCTCGCGCGTCTGGGCGGGGACGAGTTCGCGCTGCTGCTCGACGGCGCCGGCCAGGTGATAGCCCTCGAGATCGCCCATCGGTTGCTCGAACGGCTTCGCGATCCGGTCTCCGTCGCGACGCGCGAGCTCGTGCTCGACGCCAGCGTCGGCATCGCCGTGCATGCCGGCGGACCCGGCGCCAGCGAGGAGCTCGTGCGGCGCGCCGATGTCGCGATGTACGCCGCAAAGCGAAGTGGCGGCGGCCACTGTGAGGTGTTCCGTGCTGACATGACACACGAGCAGGGTGATCTGCTGGAGCTCGAGAACGAGCTGCGGCGCGGGCTGCAGCTGGGCGAGTTCGCGGTTCACTATCAGCCGGAGGTCGATCTCGCCACGCACGCGATCGTGGGCGTCGAGGCACTCGTCCGCTGGAACTCGCCGACGCGAGGCGTCGTCATGCCCGATCAGTTCATCCCCGTCGCCGAGACGACCGGGCTGATCATGCCGCTCGGTGAGCTCGTGCTGCGGCAGGCGTGCGTGCAGGCTGCGCAATGGCGTCATCTCGACCTCCTCCCTGATCTCTTCGTCGTCTGGGTGAACCTGTCGGGCAAGCAGCTCTCGACGGGCGGTATCAGCGTGCTTGTTCGACGCACCCTGGAGGCCGCCGGCCTACCCGCGAAGCACCTCGGCCTGGAGGTGACCGAGACGGCCATCATCGTCGAAGGGCCGGCCGGCACACGCACACGCGCCGAGCTGGACGAGCTGCACGCGCTCGGTGTTCGCATCGCCATCGACGACTTCGGGACCGGCTTCTCGTCGCTGAAGCAGCTGCGCCGCTTCCCGATCGACGTGATCAAGGTCGACCAGTCGTTCATCCAGGGCATGGAGCACGACGCGAAGAGCGCGACGATCACCGCCAACGTGGCCAGCCTCGCCCACGCGCTGGGCATGGTGGCCGTCGCCGAAGGCATCGAGAGCTCGAGCCAGCTCGAGTCGGCACGCGACCTCGGATGCGACCTCGCGCAGGGCTACTTCTTCGCCCGCCCCGCGCCGGCCGACGAGGTCACCCGCTTGCTCGTGACCCATCGGGACGAGCCGGGCGCCATCGAGTCGGGTGCGGTCGTCACCGGCGCCCGGCACATGTCGCAGCAGGTGACCTGAGCACGCAGACGCGACGCGACCTACGCTGACGCCCGTGGACTCCCGAGGGGGGGTGCAGAACGGCGATCTCGAGGGCTACATGGCGGACTGTCGCCGTCTGGTGACCGAGGAGATCTGCCGGCTCTTCGACCACCGCAGCGAGCACCGGGACGTGCTCTACCGCCTCATCCTCGACTACCCGCTGCGCGACGGGAAGGCGCTCCGGCCGACGCTGGCGATCGCGACGTGCCGCGCGCTCGGCGGCGACGTCGAGGCGGTGTTGCCGACGGCCGCCACCCTCGAGCTCTACCACAACGCCTTCCTCGTGCACGACGACGTCGAGGACGACTCGATGATGCGGCGGGGCCGGCCCACCCTCCACGTCGAGCACGGCGTCCCGATCGCGGTGAACGTCGGCGACGCGATGTTCTGCCTCTCGCTCAAGCCGCTCCTCGACAACGTGGAGGTCGTCGGTCTCGGTCCGGCGCTGCGGATCCTCGAGACGGTTGCCCACATGACCCAGGAGTCGGTGGAGGGCCAGGCGATCGAGCTCGACTGGATTCGACACAACCGTTGGGAGCTGGAGGACGCGGACTACGTCGACATGGTCGTGCAGAAGACCGGTTGGTACAGCTTCATCGTGCCCATGCAGGTCGGCGCGATCGCCGCGGGTGCTTCCCAGGAACAGGTGAACGAGCTGGTAACCTTCGGGCGCGAGCTGAGCGTCGCCTTCCAGGTCACCGACGACCTGCTCAACGTGCGGGCCGATCCCCAGGAGTACGGCAAGGAGATCGGCGGCGACCTGTGGGAAGGCAAACGCACGCTGATCCTCCTGCACGCGCTGCGTACCACGAGCGCCTCCGAACGCGGACGTGCAGTGGAGATCCTGTCCCGGCCGCGGCCACCCAGCGACAAGGTCGCGCAGGTTCAAGATCTCCTCGACCACCTCGTGCGCCTCGAGCAGCTCACGCCCGTCGGTCGCGCCGAGCTCGAGCAGGCGGTCTGGGGCGGGCCAACCACGGTGAAGACCTTGGCGGAGGTGCAGTGGTTGTCCGATCTCGTTCGCCGGCAGGGCTCGATCGACTACGCGGCCGGCGCGGCTCGCAGGCACGCCGAGGCCGCCGCGACGCGGCTCGAGGGTCTCGAATGGCTGTCGCCGTCGCCCCACCGCGCCGTGATCGAGGGCCTGGTGCGCTATGTGCACGAGCGGAGCCGATGACAACCGCCGCCGCTGCTGACCACGGCCGCCCAGGAGCCGACCCTCGGGTCCTCGGCCTGCTGGTCGCCGAGCTGGAGCAATTGCGAAACGCGGCCATGCGTGCCGTCGGGCCGATGCCGTTCGTGGACCCACCTCCAGCGCTGCCGGGCGACTTCTCCGATGACGAACGTCAGCTCGTCGAGATCCTTTCTCGCGCGCGCCGTGCCGTGATCGAGCAGCCGGCCATCGCGCACGCGATCACATCCTTCCTTGTCGGCGAAGGCCGGCGCTTCGCCGAAACCGACGAAGGACGACGCTGGCTCGACGCGCTGCGCGACGCGCCCGAGGTGGAGCGGCTCCGGCGCATCTGGGAGGCGACGACGCTCAACGTGCTCGACGACGGGCACGTTGAGGGTGGCATCCCACCGGCATGGGTCGACCTGCTGGCCGACGTCACCGCGACCGGGGGTGTCGACAGAATTGTGACCGCGCTCCGGCCCCGGGGACTCGCGTGAGAACTCTCGGCGCGCTCGAAGCGCGCTACGCGGACGATCACGTTCCGCTTGCGCTGGTGCTCGGCGCGATCGGCACTCTCTCGGCCGTCCGGAAGCTGCTGCCCGATGGTCTGCTCGCACACGCCGCTCTGCCGGCGAACAGCTCGAGCACAGATGCGGGTATGCGGCCGGAGCCCGAGGCGTTCGTCGCGCTGCTGCTGGGCGCGATCGCGACGCACGATCGTCTCGTTGCTCTGTTCGGCCCAGCGCTCGTCGCGCACAGCGAGCGCGATTCCGAGGCGAAGGTCGGCGCGGACCTCCCGCAACGGCTCGGAGGGCTACTGCGGTGACCGTTACCGAGGACGTACTCCATCGCACCGACTTCCTACGCGGATCGCGACGTTCGCTCGGGGAGACCGGGCCCTACAAGGAGTGGCACCACTTCGTAGTGCACAACCAGGGTTTCCGTCTCATCGTCAACTTCAGCCTCACCGACCGGACAAGCCCCCAGGGGACCCGGACCGTGCCGCGCGTCATTGTCCTCGTGCGTCACGGCGACTATTCGGGAACCGTTGAGAACTTCGATCCCAAGGACTGCGAGGTGCGTACCGGACGGGTCGCGGCGCGTCTCGGGCCGTGCTCGCTCGAGCTCGTCGACGGCGCGTACGAGCTCGTGGTCGAGGTTCCGGCGATCCGTCTGCGTGCCCGGCTCCGGCTCGTGCCGGCCTCGACCCCGTTCGTCGTGAACAACCAGCCACTCGCCCGCGGCTCGCGGCTCTCTTGGTTGTTCGTGCCCCGGCTCGAGGCGCACGGTCACGTTTGGGTCGGCGACACACGCGTGAGTCTTCGCGCCGCGCCCGCGTACCACGACCACAATTGGGGCCGTTTTCGTTGGGGCGACGACTTCGGCTGGGTTTGGGGGTCGGTGCTACCCGAGTGCTCCAGCGACCCATGGACGATCGTCTTCATGTGCATGACCGACCGGTTCCGGCCGCCGCGATGTGGCGTGACGCCGCAGTGACCGTTGCGCACGATGGGTTGCTTCGCCGCCCGCCTGCCCTCACGCTGCCGACCGTGATGCGTGTGCTGCGGCCGGGCTTGGCGAGCGACCTGCCCGCGGCTGTGAGGATCCGCGGCCATCAGGACGGCGATCAGGTGCAACTGCGCTTCGAGCCGGATCACTACGTGCGCATCGTCGTGCCCGACGAGCACGACGACCTCGGCGTCGTCGTGCTCAACGAGGTGAGCGGCGCGGTGCGTGCGGCGGGGGAGATCGGCGGTCGGGCGCTCGACCTCGAGGGATCAGGTGTCTTCGAGTTCCTTGGTTGACGACGGCCGGACGACAGCTCCGATCGCGACGCTTCTGGAGCGTGCGTTCGAAGTGCTGCGAGGGGCCTGTCCTCGTGCTCACGCGGAGATGGCGCGGCGGCTCGGCGAATCGACGGTTCGCCTTTCCGTGGACGGTGAGGTCTTCGATGTGCGAGTGGAGAAGGGCATTCCCCGCGTGCACTCTCCGCACGGAGAGGCGAGCGTGTGTGTGCGCACGACGCGTGCCGCGGTGCGATCGGTCCTCGCGGGCCGGCGCACGCTGGCCGACGCCGTGTGCGCCGACGAGGTGCGCGTCGAGGGTCGGCTCGCCGACCTCGTGACCCTGCTCGAGGCGCTCGAGGCGTTCGTGCACGGCGCGGTCCGCTGCGACGAGGTCGCTCAGCTCTACGACGAGTTTCAGAATGAAAGGGTGGCGTGATGCCCGCAGCGCAGTCCTCGAGCGACTCCGGCGACCGATTCGTCCCTACACCGGCCAGTAGTGAGCATCCTCCGACCGTTGCGGTGTTCGGCGCTGGAATCGCCGGGCTGACCGCCGCGCACGAGCTCGCGGAGCGAGGGTTCGGGGTGCGGGTCTACGAGCCGACGCTGGATCCACGCAGCTTGGGCAAGCCCGACGGGCTCGTCGTTCGGATCGGCGGCATGGCCGCGACCCAGTACCCGACCCTCCGTCCCTCCCCGAGGCCGGACGGGACGGAAAGCTCGGCCGATGCGCCGACGGGTGCGATCGGCGAACACGGCTTCCGCTTCTTCCCCGCGTACTACCTCCACCTCTGGGACATGCTTCAGCGCATTCCCGTCTACGACCAGCGCCATGACGTCGCGACCGCGAAGGTGACCCCGCGCACGGTGTACGACAACGTGCAACGGGTGATCACGCAGGCGGTGACCGCACTCGATGGCCTGCCCTCGCTCGTGCTTCCCCGCGAGACGCCGCGATCGATTGCCGAGCTCCACGGCGTGTTCAACGAGATCCGCCAACTCGGCTTCACCCAGAGCGACATCTCGACGTTCCTCGGTCGGATCCTGCGGTTCTTGGTGACGTCGCCCGAGCGTCGTGCCAAGGAGCTCGAAGACGTGTCGGCCTACGAGTTCTTCGTCGGGGTCGACCCGGACACGGGTGTCCAGCGCTACCGCTACAGCCCCGCGTTCGCGCGACAGATCCTCAATATGCCCAAGATCCTCGCCGGCTTCGACTCCCGCTTCGGCGATGCCCGGACCAACATCAGCACCTACGTCCAGCTCAACATGGCACTCGACCGCTACGACAGCAAGGCCGACGGCGTGCTCAACGGGCCGACCACCGACGCATGGTTCGACGACTGGTACGTGCACCTGAGGAAGCTCGGCGTCGACTTCGAGGCGAAGATGCTCCGGGGCTTCACACTCGAGGACGGGGTCCTCACTGCCTGGGTGGCTTCCAGCTCCCCCGACTGGCTCGATCACGATCTGAGGCTCGACCCGCGGGAAGACTCCGACGAGGACCCTCGGAATCAGGCTGAACCGCTTGATCCCGCGCCCGATTACTACGTCGTGGCGACCGACGCGTTCCGGGCGGAGCTCGCGACCCGACCCCTCCGCGACGGTCATGACTACGCGAGCTCGTGAAGGACGCGCCGACGGAGATCGAGAGAAAGCGTGCCGTACGTGCGATGAGCACGGTCATCGGGCTCGACGGGTGGGCGACGAGTGAGCCACCTGCAGACCCGCGTACGCTGAATCGCGCCAGAATCGGTCGCCGTAATCCGTTCAAGTTCGAGCAGCTCGGCACGGTTGGCTGGGACCGGTTCCAAGCGCTGTCGGGCATCCAGTTCTTCTTCGACACGGAGTTCCAGATCGTCCGAGGTCACGTGTACTACTCAAATTCGGAGTGGGGCCTGTCCGCGATCAACCAGTCGGGGTTCTGGACCGACAAGCCGAATCTGAAGACGCACGGCTACGTGTCGGTGATGTCCGTCGACATCGGCGATTGGAACACGGCGTCCTGTGTGGAGAAGCCCGCCCGCGAATGCACCCGCAGGGAGATCGCCCTCGAGGTTTGGCGTCAGATCACCGTCGAGCTCCTGGACACGTTCGGCCACGACGTTGTGGCCAGACAGCTTCCCCGACCCATCTGGTACGCGGTGGACGAGTTCATCGTGTTCAAGACGAAAGACGACCATACGCGAGCCACCGACGCCGAGGGGCTCGAAGAATACGAGACGCCGCGCTACAACCGCGCTCCATATCTCATCCCGCTCATCGGCGACTGGAAGAACCGGCCCGGCGCCTACCCGTGGAACCCTCAGGGCACGTCCATCACTGTGGTCCCAAACGAAGCGATGCGCGAAATGCAGAAGCGCCTGCACGTCTGGCAGGCGGGCCACGGCGGTTATGAGGTGCATCACGACAAGCTGGTGTTCGCCGGAACGTGGTGCAAGACCTTCACCCGCATGACGAGCATGGAGGCGGCCTGCGAATCGGGCCGCCACGCAGTCAACGCGATCCTCGACCACTATGTGTATAAGCAGTCGGAGAAGGATGACGAACGCGACCTACCGGGCTTGTCCTGGCGGATGCCGTTCGGATTCGTCGACCAAGAGCTCTCGAGTCCCATCCGCCAGCCCACGCCCGCCGGCGACTTCTGCTTCATCTTCGACTGCGAGAACCGCGAGCCGGCCGACGCCCGCCCCACCCGCGCCCTCGACTCGGACTATTTCCGGGCCGGGCTCGCTCATCCCTGGCACGTCTGGGGGATCGACAACGCCTCGGCCGTCGCCTCCAACCTCGGCGGGTATGGGCCGCCCGTCGACCCGTACGCGCCGGCCATGTGGATCGTCGACCAGGTGCGGCAGTGGCGCAAGCTTGTTGAGTCCACCTGCGCGGCGTCGAAGGTCGACTCACGCCCGGACGGCCCGCGCCCGGGCGCTCCGCAGCCGTCCCAAGACCGCGACCTGCTCGACCGCATCGGCCTCGTCGACCGGCCCCCTGATCAGGGTGGCGGCGGGATCTATGGGGTCGATCCGTTCGGCGATCCGCTGAACCAAAACGCTTTGCTCGACCAACCGCTGAAGTACCTTCCCCCGCATCTACGCCGGCGGCGGTAGGTTGCCCTGCTGAACGCGCTCGGCTACTTGTGATCGAGGCTGATGACGCCGTCCCAGTCGTCGGGTAGGCCGTACTCGAGGAGGCGACGGCAGTGGGCGACGTACGCGGGCGCCACCTTGTCGCCCTTGACGAGCTGAGCGAGCTCCTCGAACGCGGCGGACGCCTCGGCGATTCGCCCGGCTGCGAACGCGTCGAGTGCAGCCTCGTGCGCCGCCGACGTGGTGCGCTTCGCCGAGCGCAGCGGAGGCTCGTCCTCGTCGAACACCTCCCACACGGTCACGGGTGTGGTGCGGCCGACGACGCGGAAGGTCCCTACCCGGCGGAGGTCGTAGGCGTCGACGTCTTCGAGCCCGGCGCGTGCGCTCTCGCTGATGAGCAATGAGCCGTAGTGGCGCGTGAGGCCTTCGAGCCGGGCGGCGAGGTTCACCGCGTCGCCGACGACGCCGCAGCGCAGCTGGTTCACGCCGCCGAAGGTGCCCACCACGACATCTCCGGTATGGATCGCGATGCCGGTCCGCACGGGTTCGAGGCCACGGGCACGCCGTTCGACCGTCACCTCGCGCTCCGTGCGGCGCATCGCCAGCGCGGCGCGGAGCGCGCCGTCGGAGGTTCGGTCGAAGGCTGCGATCATCCCGTCGCCGACGTAGGAGTTGACGAAGCCTCCGTGGGCCACGACCGGGGGCTCCATGTGGCGCAGGTAGTCGTTGAGGAAGGTGATTCCGTGACGCGGATCGAGACCCTCTTGGATGTGTGTGTAACCGCGGATGTCGGAGTACAGCAGGGTCATCTCGCGTACGACCGCATCGCCGGCTTCGATCGCGATCAGGTTGTCGCGACCGAGCGCCTGCAGGAGCTGCTCCGGGATGAACCGCGACTGGGCGAAGACGAGATCGGTCTGCGAGGAGAGCGCGTCCTCGAGCCGGAGCAGGAGCTGGGCATTCTCGAGCGCGGTGGCGACGTGCGCAGAGAGCAGCCGGAGTGACTCGACGTGCGCGAGCTCGAACGCGCGGGCCACCCGACTCTCGAGATAGACGATCGCGCGCAGCACGCCGCCACGGGCAACGGGAAGGCACAGCACCGAGCGGACTCCCGTCGCTCGGAGATGTGGGTCGCGCCCGTGCACACTCGTGGCCGTGTCGGTGATGAGCACCGGGCGATCGGAGCGCTCGACGTAGCGGACGACCGAGGCGCCGTAGGCGGGAGCGTCGTGGCCGGCCGTCGGTTCGGCGATCGTCGTCAACCCGTGCTCGTCGAGAACGAGGCGGGGCACGAGTGCGGAGCCGTCGTTGACGAAAAGGATGCCTCTTTCCGCGCCGGTGTCGCGTCCGACCGTCGCGAGCAGCTGTTCGAGGAGCTCGTCCAGCCCGAGCTCGCCGGCGATGGTCTCCTCGATGAGAGCGTCCGCGTCGGAGTACAACCGCCCTGTGGGCACGGGCTCCACCACACCAGGGTGCCGGCCCGTGAGCTGATCCACCTTGCCGTAGGCGCCCAGCGCGGCCCACGACTCGATCGCGGCGGTGAGATAGGAGCGGGCGACCAGCTCGCGTCGTTTCTGGGCATGGAGCTCGGCGGCGAACTCGCGCGCGAGCGCGCCGAACACGGTGACGCTCCCCGATCGGTCGGCCGCCTCGATGGCCTCGTCGTACAGCGCCTCGGCCCGACGGTCGTGCCCTGCGGCGCGGGCCTCCTCGGCCTCGACGAGCAGGGCTGGGCCCCGGTAGTTCTCGGGCGAGGTGCGCGCCCAGGTCCGGAAGCCCTTGCGGGCGCGACGGACGGCGCGACGGGTGGCGGCGGCGTGCGGCGCCGTGCGCAGGCGCAGGATTGCGTTCGACATGTGAAAGATCGGAACGTTGGGCGTCCCCCGCATGCCGACGAGGTGCTCCTCCGACTTCTCGGCGTGAAGCAGCCCACCCTCGAAATCGCCGAACCACAGGTGCAGCGCGAGTCGGGTGAGGTGATACGCGGTGAGGGCGGTCACGTCATGCCGTTCGATGGCCGAGGGCACCGCAACCCGCTCGTCGTACGCGGTCTCGCCGGCGAGCTCGAAGCGGTCGGCGGAGCGGCCCATCAGGTTGTGCACCATCTGTCGGGTCGACTCGCAGAGGCTGAACTGGGCGCGGTACGGGCGGAGGTGAACGGCGAGCTCCAGGCCGCGCGCGTCGATCTCGGGTAGCGGCACGCCGTACGCGAGCGACTGGTAGAGCTCGACCGCGGTCATGAACCCCGCGTTCTCGAGGTCTCCGATCAATAGCGCTTCGCGACCTGCTTCGCGGAGCGGCTCGATGGCTTCGAGAGCCGGGCGGGTCCAGTGGTGGATGAAGTCGTAGAACAGGAACTTCGTCCACGGGCGGAACTCGCGGCTCTCCGGGGCCTCTGCCATCTGCATCGCGAGGTCTCCGAAGCGCTGAGCCGCGTCATACCGGCCCATGGCCGCCAGCAGGAGCCCGTACCCGGCGAACGCGACGGGCGACATCGGCGCCCGTCCCTCGTCGAGCGTGATGGTGAGGCAACGCAGCGCCAGGAGCGGCCAGAGGTCGGGCTCCGCCATGTACGCGGGACCGAACATCTCAGCGAGCAGCTTCTGGGCCACGAGGGTCTCCGGGTCGGTCGCCTCCGGCATCGCGAGCAGGTCGGCATCCGACCGGTTGTGGAGTCGCCGCCACACCCCTGGGAGCGTGGCGAGCACATTCCGCTGCGTCGGCGCGGCCGGCAGACGTACGTCGAGCTCCTCCAGCGCGGCGCGCCCGCAGGCCAGCGCGTCGGCTGGGCGCTCGGCCGCCACGAGCCCCTTCACCTCCAGGAACGCGAGCTCGGCGCGCTCGAGAGCCGTCGTCTGCAACGCACGCCCGGCCTCGATGAGCTGGAGCATCCGGTCGAGGTCGCCGGTGATCCACGCCGCCTCCGCCCCGGTGAGGTGGAGGGCGAGCACGACCGCGTGATCGCGGCTGTCGCCGTCGGTCGGAAGACAGGCCAGTCCCGCGTTCGCGAATTCGAGGGCGAGCGCGAAGGCCGCGGTCTGGCGCGCCCGGGCCGCGGCCCGGGCGTCGAGCGCGGCCAGCTCCATACGCTCCGAGTCGCTGTGCAGTTGGGTGACGGCCTGGTTGAGGTGTCGAACGGCATCGAAGAGGTCGTCGACCGCGGCCGATCCGAGCAGCACGCGCCCGACCCGCTGGTGGACCGCGGCCTGCTCGTCGTCGGAGAGGCGGGATCGCACCGCTCGCTGCACGCGCTCGTGCACGAAGCGGTACTCGTCGTTGGTGTCGAGGAAGGTTCCGCCGGGATCGGTCGCCGAACCGCGCATCAAGATGCCGCGTCGCAGCGCGTGCAGGATCGTCTCAGCGACCTCGTCCGCCGACCGGTCGGTGGCGGTTGCCAGCGACGAGATCGTGAAGTGCTCGCCGAGGCAGGAGGCCACCTCGATCACCGCGACCGAAGGGATCTCACGCAAGGCCGACGCGGCGATCTCCTCCTCGGTGGGTGTCCGCTCGAGGGCTCGAAGCGCAGACTCGTCCCAGACCCAACCGGGCGGGCCCGGCGAGGGGGTCAGTCCGCCGCCGGCCACCGCGCGCTGGAGGAACTGCAGCACCGTGAGGGGGTTTGCGCCGACACACTCCGAGACGGTCGAGGCGAGCTCATCGACGACCTCGGCTCGGGTCTCGAGCGCGGCCGCCACGAAGTCGCGGAGGGCGCCCTTCGTGAGCTCGGCGAGGCGAATGCGTCCGGTGGTGGGGTCGTCGAGGATCGGGAGCCCGTCGAGCGCTCCGGGTCTCGCAGTCGCGAGCACGAGAAGGCCGTCGGCATCGGACCTCATGACGTCGTGCACGATCTGCATGGACTCGCTGTCGGCTCGGTCGAAGTCGTCGAGCGTGATCACGAGCGGTTGTGTCCTGTGCGCCGAGGCCAGCACCACGCCGAGCACCGCCAGCCGCAATCGGTTGCGCAGCCCGGTCGGCGAGTCGACCGGCGGGAGCTGTTCGCTGCTCGGCAGCAGCCCGAGCTCTGGGACGAGGTCGGCGAGTGGCTCGACCGAGCCCCCGACCGCTTGCCGGAGATCGGCCAGCCAGTCCTGCATCTGGTCGTCGCTGAGGCCGAGCATCGTCTCGACGAGGTCTCCGACGGCGCGGCGCAGGCCGGTGGTGGGCGCCGCAGCCGCGCTCGCGCTGAACTCGCCGCCGGCGACGTTGCCGCCGGTCGCCAGCACCCGCCGACGCATCTCGCGCAGCACCGTCGACTTGCCGATCCCCGACTCTCCCTCCAGCACCACGAGGGCGCGGCCGCCGTTGCTCAGCTTCGCGACGCGCTGCTCGAGCACGGTCAAGACATCGTCGCGGCCGATGACGGCGTCGGGAAAACGCACGCGGTTGCCCGGCCGGGGATCTTCACGCATCGTCTCGATCGCGGCGGGACCCACGTTCACCGCCAGGGACGCCCCGTCGTCGTCAGCGGCCACGAGCTCTCGCCGCCTCGAGATCGACGACCTCGATGCGGCCGCGAGCCATACGCACGACCCCGACCGCCTCGCCGGCTCTGAGCACCCTGTTGGCCGATGGGCGCGTCGTTCCCGCGAGCTGCGCGAGGTCCTCTTGGGTGAGCGGCACCGTGACGGTCGGGCTACCGTCGGCATAGATCTCAGCCAACTCGCCCAACCGTCGCCAAAGGCGTCGATCGACCGGCAGGTACAGGGCTTCGACCAGCGCACGGGCGAGTCGGCGCACTTCGCCGATCAGGGCCGCGGTCAGCAGGTGGTCGACGCCGGGATGCTTCGCGCGCAGCTCATCGAGCTGCGCGTGGCTCAGCGAGAGTGTGTCGGCCTCGTCGAGCGCGACGACGGTGCCGGCCCGCGGTGCCGGCTCGAGCGCGGCCAGCTCGCCGAAGGAGTCGCCCGGCTGGTACACGCGCAACATCGCGGTGTCGCCGAGTGGTGTCGTGACGCGCACCGCGAAGTGCCCTTTGGCCACGAGGTGGAGCGTCTCACCCGGATCGCCGTCGTGGAAGACGACCTCGCCGCGCCTGAAGCGCCGACGGCGACAGAGCGCCAGCAGCGATCGCTGTGCGTCGTCTGGCATCCCGGCAAGCAGCTGATAGCTGACCACCCAGCACCACCCTTTGGCGAACCGGCTAGATCTTCCCACGGTCGGGTGTCTGCGGCACGTGTCGCGGCACACACCCGACATGTGGCGCGGGCCACAGATGTTCGGGCGTCGTTGCGTCAGCGTCTTCTCAAAGGTCTCTTACGTGGAGAGGAGGGGATGATGGGCACAGCGGCCGCCGACCAGGTCCTCCCCACCCGCTCACCTTGGCCCCTTCCTCGCGGACGGCACGTGACGCTCAGCAGCGGCGACGTGACGTTCGTTCGTGACACCGGAGGGCCACCCGGCCTCCCGGTCCTGCTCCTCCTTCATGGATGGACCGCCACCGCCGACCTCAACTTCTCCACCGCCTACGCCTCACTGTCGAAGTCGTGGCGGGTCGTCGCGCTCGATCACCGGGGCCACGGACGAGGGCTACGGACCTCCGCCCGGTTCACACTCGAGGACTGCGCCGACGACGCGATCGCGGTGCTCGACGCGCTGGGGATCCGCGAGGCGGTGGCGCTCGGGTACTCGATGGGTGGCCCGATCGCGCTCTTGGCGGCGCGACGGCACGCCGACCGCATCAAGGGTCTCGTGCTGTGCGCGACGAGCAGCTCCTTCGCCCTGACCCGACGTGAGTCAGTGCTCTTCCGGCTCCTGGGCGGTTTGAGCGTCGCCTGCCACGTCGGCCGCACGCAGGCCGTCCAGCGTCTGGCGGCCGCTCTGGTCACCACGCGGGGTGGGACCCGCCGCGTCCACGAGTGGGTTCTCGACGAGATCTCGCGCCATGACTGGCTCACGGTGCTCGAGGCCGGCTGTGCCATCGGTCGGTTCTGTGCCGATCCCTGGCTCGCCGACACCCGAGCGCCGACCGCGGTCGTCGCCATGCTCCAAGACCGGGTCGTCCCGACGCTCCGCCAGCTCAAGCTCGCCCATGACATACCCGGAGCGACGCTTCACACCATGCGCGCCGGGCACAGCGGGTGTATCGCGGCGCCCGATCGATTCGTGGCCGCCCTGATCGACGCCTGCCATTCGGTCCGCGCCAGGCTCGACTCGGCAGCTGCGCTCGCGGCTGCGTGAGAGCTCGACACGCCACGTCGCCTCGATCACGTCCGATGTGTCGTCGCGGCGACAGAAGTGTTCGGTCCAACGGCTCAGGATGGATCCCAGGTGATTGGGCCGATGCGGAGGTGATGAGATGGATGTGAGAGCTCGGACACGGCGGTGGCGGATTCGCGGGAACCTCACCGCGTGCATTCTCGAGGGTCTCGACCTCTTCTCGGAGTGCACCGCCAAGCAGCTTCGCCTGGTCGCCCAACTCACCTGTCCGATCTCGGTGACGCCCGATCGCGTCATCGTGCAGGCAGGGGACAGCTGCAACCAGCTCGTCCTGGTGGTCTCAGGGGAGGGCGAGGCCAGCAGTCCCCATGGCGGCGCGAAACGCCTCGGCCCGGGCTCGCTCTTCGGAGAGCAGTCGCTTCTACCGGGGAGCGTTGAGATCGCCACCGTGACGGCGACAACCCCGATGGACCTTCTGGTTTCCAGCCGAGCCGAGCTCGTCAGGATGATCCGGGTTGCTCCGTCGATCGAATCGAAGCTCCTGGCACGCGTCGCGCGCCAGTCTCCTGCAGTGCGACCGGAGGTCGTCGAGGTGGAACGCCCCCGGCACGCGCGCGTCGCCTTCACCGCGTGACGCCGCGAGTAGCGCTCCAACCGGGCTCGCCACGGATCGTCGGCTGCCATGACGCCGCGTCAAGGGCGAACCTGCGCGGCGCTGACCCTGCGGCACCAGGATGACGAGTGTCCGCCAGATCAGCTCACCGCCCCGGCTGACGGTCGGTACGCGCAGTTTGTCCCGCGGTTGCGGAGGCCAACCGGGGGGGTAGGTTGGCCCGGCCAACGGCGTCGGCCCCCCCGGCTCTCCCGCCGTTGCGCTCTGAGACGAGACGCCTCTCCGAGGAGGATACGTTCACCATGATTCGACGACTCGCACTTGTCGCGGCTGCCGCGCTGGTGGCCGCCCCGTTCATCAGCGTTGGCAGCGCAAGCGCAGCAGAAACCGTGATCGCAAGGTGCACCTCGGCCAAGGGCAGCACGAAACTGCTCCCGGGCCTCGGTCACGACAAGAAGAGTCAGACGGGTACAAGTCCCGACACGAAGACGGGCGCCACCCCCGACGGCTTCAGTGGCTGCTCGAAGACCGCAGGTGGAGGGCCCAGCTCAGGCTTCTTTACGGCCTCGATCACGAGCACCCAGCCGCTGGCGTGCCCGCACGCGCTCGGCGGCCCGACCGACCCACCCGTCGGCACGATCATCTTCAGGGGCACCACCCACATCTCCTGGAACACCGGAGCGACGTCCAATGGCACGGTCGCGGTGAAGCAGACCGCCACCGTTGGTCAGGTGCGGGTGATCACCACCTTCACCTCGGGCACGTTCTTCAAGTCAGGCCACACCACGAAGGCCAGGGTCACCTTTGCCTTCAGTCCCAACCAGGCTTCGTTCGACTGCACCACCGCCGGCAATCCAAACCCCCTCAAGCACTTCAACATCTCCAACGTGGGCGATCTGGTCGTCAGCCGCGTCTGAGAACCTCGACGTCCGAGCCCGGAGCCTCCCTTCGGGGAGGCTCCGGCGCGTCCGCGGCCCTCCCTTTCCCGGGAGGCGTCGTCGGTGACGGGGCGCACGTTCGCTGCGTCAGCGCCACGACATACGTGCGAGCCATCGAATGAGACGCTCGTCCACGTGAACGAGCACAGGCACGATTCAAAGATCAGGGCTGTCGTCTCCGGGACCGGCCGTCACCTACCCGACGAGGTCTGGACATCGGAGATGGTGGAGGCACGGGTCAATCGCGAGAGCGGCGGTTGGACGATCCCGAAAGACATCGTCCGAATGGCAGCCGGGGTCGTCGAACGACGCTACGCACCCGAAGGGACGTCGTCGTCAGAGTTGGCCGCGCGCGCCGCGCGTCGCGCGCTCGACGAGAGCGGTCTGGAACCGCAGGCGATCGACCTGTTGATCTTTGCCTCCGCGTCGCACGACGTGGCCGAGCCCGCCACCGCGAACATGCTCCAGGCGGCCGTGGGTTGCGACAACGCCGCGGTCATGGACGTGAAGAACGCGTGCAACAGCTTCCTCAACGGGCTCGAGGTCGCCCACGCCTTCATCGAGACCGGGCGCGCGGGGCGAGTGCTTGTCGCCGCAGGTGAGCGGCTGTCCCCGACGATCAAGTGGAACATCGCGGACAACACCGATCTCGCGGCGCGCCTGGCGGCGTTGACGCTCGGCGATGCCGGCGCGGCCTTCGTCGTGGAGGCCAGCGCCGAACGGGACCGCGGTCTCTTCCCAGGTGCCTTCGAGTCCGACGGCCGGCACTGGGAGCTCTCGACCGTGCTGGGCGGTGGCTCGCTCTACGGAGGTGCGCCGGATCGGATGTTCTTCGAGTGCCGCAGCGCCAAGCTGCAGCAGCTCGCAGTCGAGCGCGTGCCCCGGCTCGTCGAGCAGATGTTGCTGAAGCTCGACTGGAGCCTCGACGACGTCGCCCTCGTGGTTCCCCACCAGGTGTCGCGCTCGGTCATCGAGCGGGTGGCCGCACTCCTTGGGTTCCCGAAGGACCGCTGCATGGTCACCCTCGACCGTTTCGGCAACACCGCCGCCGCGAGCATCCCGCTCGCGTTCGACGTGGCGCGGGAGGAAGGTCGGGCGGTGGCCGGCGACAAGGTCCTACTCGTCGGGGGCGCGGCCGGGTTCAGCGCCGCGGTGATCCCGATCGTTCTCTGAAAGGGAGAGAGACATGTCCACCCTGACCCTCGAATCACCCATGACCGTGCCCCGTGACACAGCGAGGCGCTCGGTTCTCGACCTGTTGGAGGACGCGGCGAGCGGTCACGGCACCGTGCGGTTCCTGGCCTCGGACACCGAGGCAACGTCGATCAGCACCCTCTGGGCCCAGTCGGGTGACGCTGCCCGCTGGATCACCGACACGGTGGGCGCCGGCAGCACGATCGCCGCCCTGCTGAGCAACACCCGCCCGTGTGCCGCCTTCCTCATCGGCGCCTGGCGCGCCGGCTGCACCGTCGCGTCGCTCCCACTTCCGGGCCGGGGGATCTCGATCGAGTCCTACCTGGAGCAGCTCGGACGGTTCTGTGCGGCGGCCGGCGCCGAGACGCTCATGGTCGACGCCGCCCACGCACGGCTGATCGAGAGCCCTCCGGTGCCGGTGCACACCTATGACGAGGTGCTCAGCGGTGGACCCACGTGCCCGTTCGACGGTGGCGGCGCGCTCGTGCAGTTCACCTCTGGAAGCCTCGGCACTCCCAAGGGCATCTTCCTCTCCCTGGAGGCGGTCGGCGCCAACGTCGAGGCCATCATCTCCACGATCGAGCCCGACGTCGGTGACTCGTCGTGCTCGTGGCTGCCGCTGTCGCACGACATGGGCCTGATCGGGCTGTTCCTGACGCCGCTCGCCGCGGGCGCACCGCGCTTCGGTCATCACGACCTGGTGCTCATGACGCCGGAGAAGTTCGTCACCAACCCGAACAGCTGGCTGCGGACGTGCTCGGAGTTCGGTTCCACGTTCACCGTCGTCCCCAACTTCGCGCTCGAGCTCGCGGTGCGTACCGCCAAGCGCGCTGGATCGCTCGACCTCTCCCGCGTGCGAGTTTGCATCGTCGGGTCCGAGTCCGTGCGAGCAGACACCCTGAAGCGTTTCACCGACACCTACGCGCCCCATGGGTTTCAGCCCCGCGCGTTCTGTCCCGCGTACGGCATGGCGGAGGCGACCGTCGCGGTGACGGCCGTCCGTCCGCAGCAGCACTGGCGCGCCATGTCGTTCGACGGCGCTTCGTTCGGGGGCGCCTCGTTCGGCGGACCGGACTCGCACACGCTCGTTTCCACCGGGCCTCCGATCGACGGGGTCGACGTGCGTGTGCCGGGTCCGGAGGGAGCGGTCGGACAGATCGAGTTCCGCAGCCCGTCTCTCCTCGACCGGTACATTGGCGCCGAGCTGCGCCTGACCGACGATGGCTACTTCCGGACGAGCGACCTCGGTCTGGTCGACGGCGGCGAGTTGTTCGTGATCGGTCGCAGCGACGAGGTCATCATCGTCGCGGGGCGCAACCTCTATCCCGCCGACATCGAGACGGCCCTTCCCGACGGAATGGTGCGACCCGGCTGTGTGGCCGCGGTCGAGGCCCCCGGTGGCGGCTTGGCGATCGTCGCCGAGGCGACGTCGTCGCGCATGGAGCCGACCGAGCTCGACCGCGTGTGCCGGTCGATACGTGGGGCCGTCGCGGTTGCGACCGGTGTCGGGGCGGCGACCGTTGCGTTCGTCCACCGTGGCACCCTGCTGAAGACGCCGAGCGGAAAGCTGCGGCGGTTGGCGATCCGAACCGTTCTTGCCGAAGGCGAGAGCCTCTTGTGGCGAAAGGACTTCGCATGACCATGACGATGCTTTCCGAAGACGCGCTCTCCGGAGACGTTCACACCCGGGTGCGGGCGGAGCTCGCGACCAGGACCGGTGTTCCGGTCGCCGAGCTCACCGACGACGCGTCACTGTCCGATGTCGGCCTCGATTCGCTCGCTCTGATCGAGGTTCTGATGACGCTCCGAGAGCAGGTCCTCGCCGACCGAGGGCTCTCGATCGACGACGTCGACGATCCCGATGTCCTGCCATGGCTCGAGACCGTCGGCGAGCTCATCAGCTTCGCGGCCACGTTCGACCCATGCCCGGACACGATCGCACCGGAGGGTTGAGATGGCCCTGTCGCACGCCGACGTCGACGCGCGGAGGAGTGACCGCACCGTGAATCTCGGAGCAGGAACTGCCACCGTGTCGGTGCTCTTCACCGATCTGGTCGATTCGACCGCGATCTTGAACCACGACGGCGCGGATCGGAGCGACACCATTCGCCGAACCCATTTTGGCGCCTTGCGTCAAGCGATCCATCGATGCCGAGGCGAGGAGATCAAGACGACCGGTGACGGCCTGATGGTCGTCTTCCGGAGTGCGCTCGACGCGGTGGAGTGTGCGGTCGCGATTCAGCGCGCCGTCGCACGCCTGCGTCGCGAGGAGCCCTGCAGCCCCGAGGTGCGGGTCGGGCTGAGCGCGGGGGAGGCGACCGTCGAGAACGACGACTGGTACGGCCAGCCGGTCGTCGAGGCGGCTCGTCTCTGCGCCACGGCCGAGCACGGTCAGATTCTCCTGACCGAGGTGGTCGCCGCGTTGATACGCACGTGGACCAAGCACCGCATCGTCAGCGTGGGCTCCCGTAGCCTGAAGGGCTTCGACGAGCCCGTGTTCGTCCGCGAGGTCGACTGGGCGGACGGCGATGTGGTCCCGCTGCCGTTGCCGCCGGCCGTGTCACCCGTGGCGCGGGAGACGCTCGTGGGCCGCGAGGCCGAGGCGGAGCGGTTGGCCCTGGCCTGGGAGCGGGCGAAGGCCGGCGAGCGGCGGCTCGTCTTCATCGGCGGCGAACCCGGCATCGGCAAGACCTGTCTGACCGCTGAGCTGGCAAGGAAGGTCCACGACGATGGCGGCACGGTCCTGTGGGGGCGTTCCGACGAGGACCTCGAGGTCGGGTACCAGAGCTTCGTCGAGGCGCTCGAGCATTTCTTCGCGCACTTCCCTACCGATGAGATCGTCGGCCAACTCGGCTGTCGCGCCCATGACCTGGCGCGGCTCGTGCCCGGTATCGGCGGCGACCCGGCGCCGACGTCAGCGGTTGACCCCCACGGCGACCGCCTGCGGCTGTTCGAGGCCGTGAGCCTGCTCCTGACCACCGCGTCGCGAACGGCCCCCGTGCTGCTGGTGCTCGACGACCTGCACTGGGCTCCACGTAGCGCGCTCAAGCTCCTGCGCCATCTCGCACGCGACCCTCGCGATGCCGCCCTTCTCGTGGTCGGCACGTATCGCCATACGGATCTCGGCACGTCGCATCCGCTCACAGAGTTGCTCGCCGATCTCCATCGCGAGCGGCACGTCGACCGCGTCGAGCTCAGTGGTCTGCACCCAACCGACGTCGCCACCTTCCTCGAGGTCGCGAGCGGCGGCGGGCCGCTCGACGAACGCGGGCTGGAGTTCGCAACGGTCCTGCAGCACGAGACCGCAGGCAACCCGTTCTTCGTCGGCCAGTTGCTGCACCACCTCACCGAGATCGGAGCGGTCTCGCCGCGGGAAGGACGGTGGAGGCCCGAGCTGCCGCTGGGCGAGTACGGCATGCCCGACAGTCTGCGGGAGGTCATCGCCCGGCGGCTGTCGAGGCTGAGCGAGGCCGCCAACCGCGCGCTCAAGGTCGCGGCCGTCATCGGGCACGAGTTCGATCTCCGGACATTGGAGCTGGCGCCCGCGGCGGCCGAAGACCCGATGGCCCTGCTCGACGTGCTGGAGGAGTCGTGTGCAGCCCGCCTGATCGTCGAGTTGGACGGACCGCCCGGGCGATTCGGGTTCAACCACACGCTCGTGCGCCAAGCCCTGCTCGACGCGCTCTCGGCGACGCGCCGCGCCCGGCTGCACCGGCAGATCGGCGAGGCCATCGAGGCGCAGCCGGGCGCGGCGGACCTGGCGGGCCGGTTGGCGTACCACTACTGCGCGGGCGCGCCGGCCGGTAGCGCGACGCGCGGCGTTCTGTTCGCGGAACTGGCCGCGCTCGACGCCCTCGAGAAACTGGCGTCCGAGGCTGCGATCGTTCATCTGGAGCGCGGGTTGAAGGCGTTCGCGCTGGCGGAGCAGGCGGACCCGGCCACCCGCGCGCGACTCCTCGTGATGCTCGCGGAGGCTCTTCATCTGGCGGGTGACGTCACCCGATCCAAGTCGGTCGCCGCACAAGGTGCCGACGAGGCCCGGTTCTCGGGGTGTGCGAAGCTCGTGGCCAAGGCCGCGTTGTGGCGCGCCGCCCTTCCGCAGGCCGGTGTCGAGGATCCGCTGGCCGGTCAACTCCTCGACGAGGCACTCGGTGCGGTCGCGGACTCCGACTTGCGTCTTCGAGCCGCGTTGCTCGGACAGCTCGCGCTCTATCGGGCCATGAACGAGGGACAAGGACCCGCGGCCGACCCGATCGCCCAGCAGGCGGTCGACACGGCCCGGCTGACGGGGGACACCACTGCCGTCGCGCGGGCGCTGATGGATCGTTGTGTCGTGTTGCAGGGCTCACACGACGTGCGCAGGCAGCGCCGGCACATCGAAGAGCTGGCCGCTCTGCTCTCGCATCTTCCCGTGCGAAACCGGGCCGCGGCCGAGAAGGTGCTGTTGCGGCACGACGCGGTCGTCCATCTCCAGACCGGAGAGGTCGCACGGTTCGACGACGATGTCGAAGCCTTCTCCCGCCTCTGCAGTGGGAGCGGACTGAACGGTGAGTGGCTCGATCTGGCCACGATCGCGATGTGGCGATCGCTGCGGGCCACGCTGGACGGTCGCTTCGGCGATGCCGAGGTGTTCGCCGCCGAGATGTTGCAGAGAGCACCCGATGAGATCAACTTCCACAACACCTTTGCCGCGCAACTCTTCCTGCTTCGACGCGACCAGGGCCGGTTGGCCGAGATCAAGGACGTGCTGCGGGAAGCGGTCCAGACCGCGCCGCGGCTGGTCGGGTTCCGTGCTGCTCTGGCTTTGACCCAGGCCGAGCTCGGTGCCGTCGACGAGGCTCGCGAGGAGCTCGAGGCACTGGCCGTCTACGACGGCACCAAGGTCCCTTACGTGACTCGGGCGTCCTCGCTCGCCCTGCTGGTGGAGACCGGTGCCGAGGTCGGTGACGCCGAACACAGCGCCCGCGCGTACGAAGTTCTCCTGTCGCATTCGGGCCAGCTCCTGGTGGTGGGGTGGGGCGCGGCGTGCCTGGGTGCCGCAGACCGGTTCCTTGGCGTCGCGGCTGCCAACACCGGTCGATGGGACGACGCCGAGCGTCATTTCGAGGCGGCGGTCGCGCTCGAAGAAGCTGCCGGTTCGGCGCCCCTACTGGCGCGAACGCAGTTCTCTTATGCCCGCGCGCTCGCGGCTCGAGGTCGACGGCTCGATCGCACGCGCGCCTTGGACCTGCTCGATGCCGCGGCCGTCGCCGCCGACGAGCTCGATCTGGGTGGGTTGCAGCTGGGCCTCGGCGCGCTCCGAGATCGGCTCCGATGATGGTGCGCTCGGCTTTCCGCGACCTGCAGTGGCGGCGGCGGCGAATCGTGTTCGCCGTCTTCGGCACTTCCCTCGTGTTCGCCATCACGCTGGTGCTCACCGGGCTGTCGAATGGCTTCGACGTCGAGGCTCAGCGACTCCTCGACGGTCTCCACGCCGACACGTGGGCCGTGCAGAACGGTGCGGCGGGCCCGTTCCTCGGCCAGATGCCGTTTCAAGCGGCCGCGCTCGACGGCATGCTCGCCGTGGACGGTGTCCGCGATGCCACACCCATGGTGTTCGGGCGCAAGAGCGTGGGGCGCAAGTCTCCCAAAGAGGTGAACATCTTCGGTGCGACCGGGCGTGGCCTCAGGACGCCGGGGGTGGATGAGGGCCGCCCGGTGGCCGCGCGGGGAGAGATCGTGGTCAGCAACGCGCTCGGCTATGGGCTCGGCGACGAGGTCATCTTGTCGGGGAAGCGCTTCGAGGTGGTCGGCCGGGTCGACGCCTGGACCGCCGTGGCCGGCGTCCCGAACGTCATGGTCTCGCTCGAGGACGCGCAGGAAGTCGTCTTCGCGGGGATGCCCCTGGTGTCGGCGATCGCGGTGCACGGTCACCCGCACGTCACACCCGATGGCCTCAAGCTGATCGACAACGCCCAGGCGAAGGCTGATCTCTTGCGACCACTCGGCAACGGGAAGTCGGCGATCAGCATGGTCGCATCCCTGCTTTGGATCGTCGCGGCGGCGATCGTCGGGTCGGTCATCTACGTGTCGACGCTCGAGCGGGCGCGTGACTTCGCGGTGTTCAAGGCGACCGGCACGTCGAGCCTCAGCATCGTCGGCGATCTGGCGGTGCAGGCGGTCGTGATCTCGATCGCCGCGGCTGCCGTCGGTGCGATCGTCGCCACCGTGATGGGGCCGAAGTTCCCGCTTCCCTGTGTCGTCCCGGGGTCCGCCTACGTTCTGCTCCCGGTGGCTGCCGTTCTCGTGGGCGTCGTCGCCAGTGGGTTCGGCTTGCGACGAGCCGTCACCATCGACCCCGCGCTTGCGTTCGGGAGCGCCTGACGCTCCACGGGAGGAGCCGACACCATGCCCGACCTCGATATCCGCCAGCTCACCATCGAGTACACGGCCGCCGGGCACGCGGTCCGACCGCTCGACCGGCTCGATCTGCAGGCCTGCGCCGGCTCACTCACGATCCTCCTGGGGCCGAGTGGTTGCGGGAAGACATCGCTGCTGTCCTCACTCGGTGGGATCCTCACGCCGCAGCACGGACGGATTCGCTTCGGCGACGTCGACGTCACAGCCCTCGAGGGACGGGCGCTCGTCGAGTACCGACGGCGGACGGTCGGCATCGTGTTCCAGGCCTTCAACCTCGTCCCCAGCCTGAGCGCGCTCGAGAACGTGATGGTGTCGCATGAGTCGCCGTGCCGCGGTTGCGCGCGCGCGGGCTCTCCTCGATCAGGTCGACCTGGCGGGAAGGGCGCACCACCGTCCTGGTCAGCTCTCCGGCGGACAGCAGCAACGAGTCGCACTAGCGCGCGCCCTCGCGCTCGACCCGCCGCTCCTGCTGGCCGACGAGCCGACTGCCCACCTCGACAACCTCCAGGTGGAGGAAATCCTCGCTCTGCTCCGTCAACTGGCTCGGGGTGAGCGGGTCGTCGTCGTTGCGACGCACGACCAGAGGCTGCTTTCGCTGGCCGACCAGGTGGTGGAGCTCGGCGTGGTAGAGCTGCGCGCGCTTGCCTCGGGCTAGGCGCTTCGCGCGCGCCGCCCACTCGTTGCCGGTCGAACCCGTGCGTAGTCTTTACCGCGAGCACTTTGCTCGGCTGCGTCGCGATGGCGAGTGGGTGGCAGCAATTTCACCGATTTCGGCCCGCGCGCCTTTACAGGTGCACGCGTCGCGCATTGAATGACCGCGCGGGGTGAAGCGGGCGTTCCTTGGAGCTGGGCCATGGATGGTGGCATCTCGGTACAGGGTGTACACGAGCACACGTTTCGCCACGATTCGGTTGTGCTCTTGCTCGTTGTCGCGCTGGTGGTCGCGGGACTGGGGCCGCGGGGGCCGCTTGCGCGTGCGCGGGCCGCGGCGAGCAGCTCCGACCCCATCGGGTTCGGCAAGAGCACCCTCGCGGGCACGAAGGCGCAGAACCCCACGTCGCTGCAGTTCGGTCCGGACGGGCGGCTGTACGTCGCGCAGTACAACGGCGGACTCGCCGCCTACACCGTGTCCCGCAAGGGCCCGAACGACTATGTGGTGACCGCGACCGAGCGCATCGGGATCGTGCTGGTGGCCGGCACTGCTTCGAGCCCCGTCATCTACGTCACGTCGAGCGACCCGCGCATCGGCGGTGGTCCGTTCAACATCAAGACGGGCTTGGACACCAACTCCTCGATGGTGTCCAAGCTGACCAAGAGCGCGGGGAAGTGGCAGCGCCTCGACCTGGTGCGCGGGCTGCCCCGCTCCGAGGAGAACCACGCCGCCAACGGCGTGGCGCTGGACACGGTGACGAACATGCTGTACGTCGCCCAGGGCGGTAACACGAACATGGGCGCCAAATCCAACAACTTCGGCTTCCTGGCCGAGTACGCTTACTCGGCCGCGATCCTCAAGATCGACCTCAACGCCATCGGCAACACGACCTACGACCTCCCGACCCTCGCCGACGACAAGTACCCCAACTTGCAGGGCCCCTTCGGTGGCGACCACGGCAGGCACCAGGCCCGCATCGTCGCGAACAGCCCGGTGCAGGTCTACGCGCCGGGGTTTCGGAACCCCTACGACCTCCTGCTCACGCCCGCGCGCAAGCTCTACACCATCGACAACGGCTCCAACGCCGGCTGGGGTGACGTGCCGATCAACGAGGGCCCGGGGGGCACGTGCACGAACGGCGAGAACGAGCCCGGCGTGACCGAGCACGACTCCCTGCACCTCGTCACCGGACCCGGCTACTACGGGGGTCATCCCAACCCCACGCGGGGCAACCGCGCCAACACGTTCAACGGCGCCCATCCGCAGTCCCCCGTCCTCGTCGCCAACCCGATCGAGTGCGACGAACGCGGG
This sequence comes from Actinomycetota bacterium, assembly GCA_005888325.1. Lineage (NCBI taxonomy): Bacteria > Bacillati > Actinomycetota > Actinomycetota bacterium. Next base: position 12,834 of record VAWU01000008.1, on the reverse strand, counting down.
CCGGGCGTGAACGGCTCGATCGCAACCCTGCCCTCCTCCGCCAACGGCCTCACGCAATACCGCGCGTCCAACTTCGCGGGCGCGATGACCGGTGACCTCATCGTGGCGAACTTTTCCGGCACCGTGTACCGCGTCCGGCTCAATCCCACCGGCGACCGCGTCGTGGCCGTCTCGTCCCTCTTCGCGAACGCCGGAGTGGACCCGCTCGACGTCGTGGCCCAGGGCGACCTCGAGCCGTTCCCCGGCACCATCTGGATGGCCGACTTCAACGTCTCGGGGCCCGCAGGGACCATCGTGGTCTTCGAGCCGAACGACTACGGCGGCCTGGTGCCGCCGCCCTGCACCGGCGCGTATTCCACCACCCTGGACGAGGACCACGACGGCTACAAGAACGCGGACGAGATCGACAACGGCACCAACCCCTGCTCGGCTGCCGACACCCCCCACGACTGGGACCACGACTCCGTCTCGGATCGCAACGACCCCGACGACGACAACGACGGCCTGCCCGACACGTCCGATCCCTTCGCCATCGACGCCCAGAACGGGCGCGCCACCTCGATCCCCGTCTCCTACACGTGGGACAGCGGCAGCCCGAGCCCGGGAGGACTGCTCAACCTGGGTTGGACCGGTCTCATGACGAACGGGCAGGCGAACTACAGCACGCTCTTCGACCCGACGCACATGACCGCAGGTGGATCCGCGGGCGTGATGACCGTCGACCAGGTCCCCGCGGGCGACGCCAAGGGCGCCACCAACACCCAGCAGTACGCCTTCCAGTTCGGTATCCGGGCCGACCCCGCGTCGACCGGCGTGTTCACCGTGCACACGCGCCTCGACGCACCCTTCTCGGGCATCACGCCCGCGGGCCGCGACTCGATGGGCGTGTTCATCGGGACGGGCGATCAGGACAACTACCTGAAGCTCGTGGTCGGGGCGCGCGACGGTGGCAGCGTCCAATGCGGGGCCGAGGTGGGCGGCACCCCCACCCTCGTCGCCGAGGGCGCCACGACCCTCCCCGGCCCCGACGCCATCGACCTGTACCTCACCGTCGACCCCGCGACGGGAGCCGTCCAACCGAGCTACGCCCTCACCAGCGGCGGCATCACCGGCCCACGCGTCGACCTGGGCACCGGCACGTCGATCCCGACGGCCTGGCTCACCAACGCCGGCTCGGGGCTGGCTGTGGGCACCATCGCCACGTCCGCCGGCGCGACCCCGTTCCCGGGGACATGGGACCTCTTCGAGGTGACGGCCGGCGCGTGACGAGGGGCGAAGGCGGATCGGATCCTCGCGTGCGCTGCCCCCGCACCGGCTTCGACCCGATGTCCGTGTCTCCGAAGCTCAGCGAAGACACTTCGCGGCCTCGGGTTGCGGCGCGGCCGAGTTGCCGCGCTGGTCGCGTTCGCGGCGAGCGGCTGCGGCGCGTCGACCTGCCCCGCTCCGGCAATCCGAGAGCACCACGGTCGAGTCGTCGGCCGCCATCGTGGACGGCGTGGCGTACGTCGCGACGCTGCCCCTGACCTCGACGACGGGCGCCATCCTGAAGTTCCGGCTGCCGGGTGCAGGCGGCTGAGGTCGGGCGATCCCGAGCGGGAAACGCACCCCCGCCGGTAGTTCACGAACCCGAAACACGCACTGAACCGTCACGAAATTCGGCCGGCGTACGGTGCCGGGCCATGCGAAACAAACTCGGCAGGTTGCGACAGCGAGAGACGCGCCGTCTGATCGCAGTCATCGTGGCGGGCAAGATGCTCGGCATCGGGGCGGTCCTCGGCCTGATGAAGGGGTTTGCCTACTTCCTCGAGACTCCGGCCGGTGCCAGCCCGGTGGCACAGGTGGCCCACAGGGCGAACGACTTCGTCAGCCCGATCAACACCGTGTGGGTGCTCGTCACCGCGTTCCTCGTCTTCTTCATGCAGGCGGGCTTCATGGCGCTCGAGGCCGGCTTCGCCAGGTCTCGCGAGACGGTGAACATCCTGCTCGAGTGCGTGTTCGACACGTGCCTCTGCGGTGTCCTCTACTGGGCGATCGGCTTCGCCTTCCAGTTCGGGGAGGGGAACGGCCTCATCGGCCACCAGTTCTTCTTCCTGCACGGGATGACGGCGGCCTACGGGTCGACCGGTGTGGCGTTCCTCGCCTTCTTCCTGTTCCAGTTCGCGTTCGCCGACACCGCCTCGACCATCACCTCCGGTGCGATGGTCGGTCGGACGAGCTTCAAGGGCGACATCATCTACAGCACCTGCGTGTCGGGGCTGATCTATCCCATCTTCGGGCACTGGGTCTGGGGGCCGGGCGGCTGGCTCGGCAACACCATGGGCTGGTTCCACGGCTGGACCGGCGGCACCGTGTTCCGCGACTTCGCGGGCTCGACCGTCGTGCACACGGTCGGTGGGTTCATCGCCCTGGCCGGTGCCATCGCGCTGGGCCCGCGCATCGGGCGCAAGTTCAAGCGCGACGGTGGCGGTCCCTTCCCTGCCCACGACCTCACGATCGGTGCGATCGGCGGTGTCATCCTCTGGTTCGGCTGGTACGGCTTCAACCCGGGCTCGACGTTGTCGGCCATGGACTGGACCGGGATCGGCCGGGTGGCGGCGAACACGACGTTGGCGGCATGCGCGGCCGGCCTGGCGGCGGTGATCTTCGTCTACCCGAGGTCGAAGAAATGGGACCTCGGCATCTCGGTGAACGGGTTCCTCGGTGGCCTCGTCGCGATCACCTGCCCGTGTTACTGGGTCTCGCCTGCGGGTGCGCTCCTCATCGGCGCAGTCGCGGGCGTCGTGGTCCCGCTCGCGATCGACCTGCTCGAGTGGTGGCGAATCGACGATCCGATCGGCGCCGTCGCGGTGCACGGATTCGCGGGCATCTGGGGCACGCTCAGCCTCGGGCTCTTCGCCACCGGGCAGTTCGGCATCCCGACTGCGGACGGTGCCGACACGTCGACGGTGGTGAAGGGACTGTTCTACGGAGGAGGCACCGCCCAACTCCGCGCCCAGCTCATCGGCAGCGCCACGTGCGTGATCGTCGTGCTCGGCGCCTCGCTGCTGATCATGTACGCCATCAGTTCCATACGCGGCTCGTGGAGCCTGCGGGTCTCACAGGACGGTGAGGTCGAGGGCCTCGACATCCACGAGCACGGCACGCCCGCTTACCACATGGAGTTCGGCCAGGGCATGACCTACACGTCGCCGGTCACGCTGCCCAAATCAGTGAAGACGCCGGTCTCTGTCGAGCCGCCCGTCGACTCGAGCGTGTGATGACTCGCCCCGGCAACGATCGGAGACCGGCTGCGCGAGCCGGTCTCCGATCGACAGCCCAACCGGCCGCCTAGAACGCCTATCAAGGAGGAGAGATCAAACATGGCCCATCTCGTCACGGCCATCATCAAGCCGTTCAAGCTCGACGAAGTCAAAGAGGCGCTGCGAGGGGCGGGGATGCTCGGGCTGACGGTCAGCGAGGTCCAGGGCTACGGGCGTCAGGGGGGCAAGACGGAGACGTTCCGCGGATCGGAGTACACGATCGACTTCGTGCCCAAGGTCCGCCTCGAGGTGCTCGTCGAGTCGACCGACAGCGACAAGGTCTTCGAGCTCATCGCCACCGCGGCGCGCACCGGCAAGATCGGTGACGGCAAGATCTGGGCTGTCGACCTCGACCGGGTGATGCGGATCCGGACGGGCGAGCAGGGCGACAGCGCGATTTGACGGTCGTGGCCGGCGGACGACGCGGTTGTGCCGGCACTGACGTGGACAGCGATCCCGGCGCGCTGCTCGCTCACCGAACGACCGTCGTCGACGACGCGTCGGTCGGTGGGCGCGCCGCGTGCCGGGCGCTCGCCGCCGCGACCGACGCGTGGCTGGCGGCGCTGTTCGACGCAGCCACCGATGGTCGCGCCGACGGGCTGGCGCTGGTCGCCGCCGGTGGCTACGGGCGCGGTGAGCTGGCACCAGGAAGCGACCTCGACGTCTGGCTCCTCCACGGTGGCCGGCCCGACGTGGCCGAGGTCGCGCACCGCGTCTGGTATCCCGTGTGGGACGCCGGCCTCAAGCTCGGGCACGGCGTGTCGACGCCCAAGCAGGCGTTGTCGCTGGCGGCGCGTGATCTCGATACCGCGACCTCGGCGCTGTCGGTCCGGCATGTCGCGGGAGACCCGACGGTCAGCGCCGGGCTTGCCGATCGGGCGGAGGCGCAATGGCGCAAGCGAGCAGCCGCGTGGCTGGCGGAGCTCGACCGGCGGGAGGCGCTGCGGCACGAAGCGTACGGCGAGATCGCGTTCCTCCTCGAGCCCGACATCAAGGAGGGACGAGGGGGCCTGCGCGACGTGCACACGCTCGTCTGGGCCGAACGCGCTCGACCTGCTCTCGTCGCCGACGACGAGCTGGTGCTGACAGAAGCCGAGGACGTGCTCCTCGAGACTCGGGTCGCGCTGCACCGATTGACCCGTCGCCCCACCGACGAGCTCGTGCTGGAGGTCCAGGACGACCTCGCCGCCTCACTCGGTCTCGCCGACGCGGACGCCGTGATGGCGCGTGTCTCCGCCGCGGGACGCACGGTCGCGTGGGTCAGCGACGAGGCGTGGCTCCGCGTCCGCGCGTCACTTGCGCGACCGCTGCGACGTGCACTGCGTCGCGACCACTCGCTCGGGCGAGGCCTGCAGCTGCGCGAGGGTGCACTGCACGTCGATCCCGAGCTGGACATCGGAGCCGACCCGTCGTTCGTGCTGCGCGCGGCTGCCGTCGCGGCACGCGAGGGAGTGCCCATCGATCGGTCCTCGCTCAACCGGATGGCCGCCGCCGCTCCCGAGCTCGATGGGCGGTGGCCGGACGACGCCCGCGGCGCGCTCGTCGCCCTGCTCGGCACCGGCCACCGCGCCGTCCCCGTGCTCGAAGCGCTCGATCAGCGGCGGCTCGTCGAGCGCGTCCTGCCGGAATGGGCTCCGACCCGTAGCCGTCCCCAGCGCAACGCGCTGCACCGGTTCACGGTCGACCGTCACCTCTGCGAGACCGCCGCCAACGCCGCGTCGTTGAAGAGCCGGGTGGCGCGCCCGGACCTGCTGCTCGTCGGGGCGTGGCTCCACGACATCGGCAAGGGCGAGCCGGGCGACCACCTGCGATCGGGCGTGACGCTCGTGCGCCGCATCGCCGAGCGCATGGGCTTCGCGACCGACGACGTCGAGGTGCTCGTCGCCCTCGTACGTCATCACCTCCTGCTCGTCGAGGTCGCCACGCGCCGCGACCTCGCCGATGATGACGTGGCCCGGGAGGTGGCGCAGACGGTCGGCTCGCTCGAGCGGCTCGAGCTGCTCGCCGCCCTCACCGAGGCGGACTCGCAGGCGACCGGGCCGACCGCATGGGGGCCCTGGAAGGCGGAGCTCGTCGCCGAGCTGGTCGAGCGGGTCGCGGCCGTGCTCCGCGGCGACGACCCTGCGACCGCCGTGCAGCGCCGGGGTTTCCCTGATGCCGGTGTGCGCGCCCTCATGAGTGCGCGCCGGCCCGTCGTGCGCTCCGATCCACCCACGATCACGGTGGTCGGCCCCGACCGCCCGGGTGTCTTCAGCCGCATCGCCGGCACCTTGGCGCTTCGGGGGCTCACCGTGCTCGCGGCGGAGGCGGCGAGTGAGGACGGCATGGCCGCGTCGCGGTTCCGCGTCGAGCCGGAGACGGAAGCGCCCGACTGGGACTTGGTGACGGCCGACATCCGCCGGGCATTGGCGGGCCACCTCGCCATCGACGCGCGCCTCGCCGATCAGCGGGGCGCGCGCCGTCGTCAGCTGAGACGCCAGATCCTCGTCGGAGCGCCGACCGTGCGACTCGACAATCAGGCTTCGGGTACTGCGACGGTCGTCGAGGTCCGTGGCCCCGACCGCGTGGGCGTGCTCTATCGCATCACCCGGGCACTCGCCGACCTCGACCTCGACATCCGCAGCGCGAAGGTGGCGACGTTGGGCGACGAGGTGATCGACACGTTCTACGTGTGCGATTCGGGCGGGGGCAAGGTGATCGACAACCACCATCTACGTGAGGTCGAGCGCGCGATCCTCCACCAGCTCGCGCTCTCCTGACGCCCGATCGGGTCGAGACGGCTACGACGAGAGCTCGAGCGGCACCCGCTCGACGCCGCGCAGGTTGATGCGACCATTCATCACGGGGTCGCCGGCGAGCGCGACCCGTGGGAAGCGCCGGACGAGCGTGTCGATCGCGACCTGGCCTTCGAGTCGAGCCAGGGCGGCGATGTCAACGACGACCCGGGCCCCCGGGAGCACCGGCGAGCGTGCAGCCCTACCATGCCACTGGCCGCGGGAGGCCAAGGGAGACGATCGTTGCGGCGAATCGGCGACTTCACGCTCACCTGGGGCGAGAGCCTGCGATGGGACGACCGCCGCGGGCGGCTCTACTGCGTCGACTGCGCGGCCCAGACGCTCCACTGGCTCGACCACGGCGAGCCGCCGCTGCAGACGCTGAAGCTGCCCACCATGCCTGCCGGTCTGGTACTGACCGAGGGACACGAGCTGGTGGCGTGCCTCGACGACGGCTTGCACGTGGTCGACCCCGACGCCGGAACCTCGGTGCTGCTCGCGCGCTACCCCGAGGGAATGCACGGCCGCGCCAACGACGCGGGCGCCGACGGTTCCGGCAATCTCGTCACCGGCACACTCAACATCGCGCCCGGCCCGGGGGCGGTGTGGTGGTTCTCCGCGCTCGACGGATGGCGACTGATAGACGACGACTTCGGCAACGCCAACGGTCCGGTCGTGATCGACGTCGGTGGGGAGTCGACGCTCGTGTTCGCGGACACGCAGGCCCGCGCGGTCTACGCCTATCCGTACGACGGTGCGACAGGGACCGTGGGCGAGCGCCGGGTGTTCGGTGACCACGCGGTCCTCGACGGCGCGCCGGATGGCGCGACGGCGGACACCGACAACGGGGTGTGGAGCTGTGTGCTCCGCAGCGGGAAGCTCGCGCGTTACACCGACGCCGGTCTCGACCGGGTGCTGGCCCTGCCGATGGCCAACCCCAGCGACGTCGTATTCGGAGGGCCCGACCTCGACCGGCTGTTCATGACGTCGATCGCTCTCGACCTCGGTGAAGGGATCGCGCCGGCGCCCGAAGCCGGCTGGCTGCTCGCATTCGACGAACTCGGCGTCAGGGGGCGACCTGAGGCGCGGTTCCGCCTGCGCTGAGGTGCTCGGGTGCCGTCGCAGGTGAGCCACGCGCCGCCCGCCACCCCGCGACGGTCAGGGCGCCCAGGCCGAACACCGTGGCGGCGAAGGTGACGAGGTTGCCGATCACCGGGACGAGGTCGATCACGCGCAGGATGAGCAGTCCCGCGCAGAACGCGAGCACGGCGCGGCGCGGCTCCTTGATCAACGCGCGTCCGAGGACGAGGGCGGCCAGGGCGTAGCCCAGGCCGTAGAGAATGGCGAGCGAGAGCAGACCGATGAGGCCGAGCGGGATGCCGACGAGCGTGAGCAGCAGCAGGACCGACACGATCGGGAGGCCGACGGCCATCGCGAGCCCCCAAGCGACGGCCGTCCCCGCACGACTGCGGGCGACGTCGACAGCGGCGGGGGCCACCTGCGGCGCCAGCGCGAAGAGCAGCAGGCCGAGCGCGAAGACCGAGACGCTCACGGCCAGCCACCACGCGAACCACAGGAACCAGCCCAGGGCGCGGAAGTAGTTGGCGAAGTTCTCCCTGCGGACGGCGCCCTTCACGGTGGCGCCCGGCGCGACGACCGGCCGACGGGACGACATCACGTCGCCACCGACATCGGCGCCCTCTGCGATGACGGCTCGGCCCTTCACGGCCACGACGTTGTCGGTGACTCTGCCCGTCACACGAATGCTGCCGTTGAAGGCGACCACCGAGCCCTTCACGTCGCCGCCGATCACCACGGGGCCGTCGAAGACGACAACGCTGCCGGTGCGTTCGCCGAGGCGCACGTCGACGCCGCCGGTGACCACGACCCGGTTCTTGCGGCCGTCCTGGGTGCTCCGTGCGAACGCGGGGTCGGGCGTAGCGAAGACGGCCAGGGTGACGAGGGCCGCCAGAGCGGCGAGACGTGAGGCAACGAGGTGATTGCGTGAGACGACCGAGCGCATGAGAGCCCTCCTCGGGGGTTGGGCGTCGACCTCATCCTCGTCGCGCTTCACCGCGCCGCGCTACCCCTGTGGCTGCGGACCTCGCACCAGACGCCCGGGACGGGCGCCCGTCGCCTCGCCGTCCGTGTAGGTCTCGACACCGCTCACGAAGGTGTGCAGGTAGCCCTCGGCCTGCTGCAGCAGGCGCTTCCCGCCCGCGGGGAGGTCGAATGCCATCACGGGCGGTCGCAAGCGGAGATGGTCGAAGTCGACGACGACCACGTCGGCCTTGTACCCGCGAGCGAGCACGCCCCGATCGTGCAACCCGACGGCGAGCGCGGTGTCGCGGCACTGTCGGCGCACGACCCACTCGACGGGCAGGCCGTCGTCGCGATCGCGTGCCCAGTGGGTGAGGAGGGTAGTCGGGAAGCTGGCGTCGCAGATCGTCCCGACATGGGCGCCACCGTCGGCGAGCCCGGGCAGGAGGTGCTCGTCGCGCAGCATCCGACCCACGGCGTCGAGCGAACCGTCGATCCAGTTGAACAGCGGGAAGTAGAGGAACTCGCGGCCGTCGTCGCCGAGCAGGAGGTCGTACGCGAGGTCGGCGGGATCGCGGCCTTCCCGCGCCGCGCGCGCCGCGACGCTCGTCGACGGCTCGGGTTCGTAATCGGGCGGATCGCCGAGCTGGAACATGCGATCGAAGCGCCCGATGAGTCCGCCACCGCGCTCGCCGAGCTCGGCAAGGATGCGGGCACGGAACGCGGGGTCGCCCATGGCGCGGACTCGCTCGGCGAGCGGGCGTGCCGCGATCTCGCGGTAGGCCGGCAGCCCGCCGAACGGGTTCAGCGTCGCCTGGAGGCCGAGTAGCAGTCCGATGGCGCGCGACGCGACCTGTCCCTTGATCGGCAGGCCGTCTTCGGCGGCCGCGGCGATGTGGTCGCGCAACGAGCCCCAGTGGGCGCGGTGGTCCTCGGCCGCGACCGAGATCGTGAGCGGGCGGCCGGACGACTCGACCATGTGCCGCATCACCGCGAACTCGACGTCGATGTCACGGAAGTCGGAGACGACCTCGAGGACACCACCCGCTCGCGCCATTCCGGTGGCGATGCCGACGAGCTCCTCCTCGGCGGCGGTGAGCGTCGGCGTCGGCTCGCCGCGGCTGGTCCGGTGGTTCATTGTGCGCGAGGTGGTGAAGCCCAACGCGCCGGCGGCGACCGCGTCGCGCACGACGCGTCCCATCTCCGTGATCTCCTCGGTGCTTGCTGCCTCGCGTTCGGCGCCGCGTTCGCCCATCACGTAGAGCCGGACGGCGCCGTGCGGCACTTGCGCGGCGAGGTCGATGTCGTACTGCCGGCCGCCGAGGTGGTCGAGGTATTGGGGGAAGCTCTCCCAGCTCCAGGGCAGGCCCTCGTGGAGCGCGGTGCCGGGGATGTCCTCGACGCCCTCCATCAGCTCGATGAGACGCTGCCGGTCGCCGGGCCGGCACGGCGCGAACCCCACCCCGCAGTTGCCCATGACCACGGTGGTGACCCCGTGCCACGCCGAGGGGAGGAGCTGTTCGTCCCACGTGGCCAGGCCGTCGTAGTGGGTGTGGATGTCGACGAAGCCCGGCATGACGAGCGCACCGTCGGCGTCGACGATGCATGCGCCACCGTCGGAGGCGGCGTCGACCTCGCCGACCTCGACGACGCGTCCACCCGCGACCGCGACGTCGGCCGTGCGGGAAGGTGCGCCGGTTCCGTCGACGACCGTGCCACCGCGGATGATGAGGTCGTAGGGCGCCATGAACTCAGTCTCGCGCCGGTGCGGGGAGGGCGCCGCGACTAGCTTCCTTGGTGCGAATGCGGGCGGACTACGTGGTTGTCGGTGCCGGTGTTCACGGTGCGACCGCGGCGTGGCACCTCGCGCAAGGCAACCGAGAGGTGCTCGTGCTCGAAGCGGCCACCGTCGCGAGCGGTGCGTCCGGCGGCCCGGGTGAGCGAGGCGTGCGCGCCAACGGGCGCGATCCACGCGAGCTGCCGCTGCTCCCGCTTGCCTACGAGCGGTGGGACGAGTTCGCCGGCCGCATCGGCGGATCGACCGGCTATCGGCGTCTGGGTCAGCTGGAGCTCATCGAACGTGAGGAGGACCTGACGAGCGCGATGAAGCGGGTCGAGCTGCAGCGACGGCACGGGATCCCGACCGAGCTGCTCGACTCGTCGGCGCTGAGGCGCCTCGAGCCGGAGGTCTCCGGTGCCATCGTCGCCGCCACGTACTGCCCGATGGACGGAGTCGCCGACCACACAGCCACGACGCTGGCCGTCGCCGGCGCGGCGCGACGTGTGGGTGCGGAGCTGCTCGAGCACACGAAGGTGACAGGGCTGCGGGCGAGCGGCGGCGCGGTCGTCGCGGTGCAGACCCGCGCCCACGAGGTGCTCGTGGGCCGTGCCGTCATCATCGCGTGCAACACCGCGACCGCCGATCTCCTCGCCCCGCTCGGCGTGCGTCTGCCGACCTTCTCGGTGTTCCCTCAGGTTCTCGTCACCGAACAGATCGACGCCCCACCCGTTCACCATCTCATCGGGCACGCGCACCGCCCATTGGCGATCAAGGCGCTGCCCGATCAGCGGCTCATGATCACCGGCGGTCGCGTGGGGACGTGGGACGACAGGAGTCAGCGAGGGGTCGTGGACGCGGCACAGGTTGCGGCCAACCTCGCCGACGCGGTGTCCGCCTTCCCCTGCCTCGCCGGTGCCGAGCTGTCGATGACGGTCGCGGACCGCGCCGAGTCCGTGTCACCCGACATGGTCCCCATCGTCGACCGGCTCCCGGGCGTCTCAAACGCGTTCGTCGCGACCGGGTGGAGCGGCCACGGGTGGGCGATCGCTCCGGTCGTGGGTGAGCTGCTCGCGGAGTGGGTGGTCAACGGCGCACCGCCTGCACTGCTCGCGCCCTTCGCCGTCAGCCGGTTCGCGCCGTCATGAGCTCGCGCCACTGGGCAAATTGCTAATCGGGGCCGGTCCCTTTCCGCAGCGACGGGAAGTCGGTGAGGAGCCCGTCCGCCTCCACCTGGAAGAGCAGCTGGTCATGGGGCAGCCCGGCCAGACGATGTCGACCGAGGCTGCGGAAGCGCACGTCCGCCGACACTGATTCCTCGGCGGCTTCCTCGACCGCGGCACGGGTCTCGTCGGACAAGACGATCTGGCCACCGTGACCCGCCGAGCAGAGACGGGCGGCGGTGTGCACCGACATCCCGATGTACCCGCCGTCGGTGAGGGTGATGAGGCCGCTGTGGATCCCGATGCGGACACGCACCTGCAGCTCGTCGGTCCACGTTCGCGTGCTCAGCGCGCGCTGGATCGTCACTGCTGCTTCGATCGCCGCGGGGCCGCGTTCGAAGACCGCGAAGAACTCGTCGGCGCGGACCTCGACCTCTCGGCCGCCGGCGCGCAGCACCGCGTCGCGAATGATGTCTCTGACCCCGTCGAGCAGGTCCGCGTAGCGGTCGCCCAACTGCCTCAGCAACGCAGTGGAGCCCTCGATGTCGGTCAGCATGATCGTGACGAAGCCGACGGGCAGCGTCGCGGCATCCGCGGCGCGGCCCCGCACCTCACCGTCGAGGCGTTCCTTCTCGATGACGAAGCGCACCGCGGCCTGCACCGTGCTGGCCAGGTCCGGATCGTCGAGGACGGCCGCGTTGTGCAGCAGCAGCGTCATCGGCCGTCCGTTGCGCTCGAGAAAGGTCATCGCCCGCTGCTCTTGATCGGCGGGGAGCGGGGTCGGCTTACCCGCGCCGTTCAGGTACGTCCCGGCCGTCTCCGACCAGTGCAGTACGGCGAGCGTCGGGTCCCTGAGGACGTTTCGCAGGTGTTGCTCCAAGTCGGCGGGAGCGCCGATGCGGCCCAACTCGATCACGAGGCGACCTGCGGCCGCATGCGTGCGCTCTGACCGCAGCTGGCCGGTGACGAAGCCGACGGGCACGATGCTGTACTTCTTGGCCGCGTTCAGCAGCCGTTTCCGCGAGCGCTCCCGCGCCGCGTCATCCTCGAACTTCACCTGGTCGAACCGGGCGAGCGCGTTCCTGACGTGCGCCTCGTCGTGAATGGGCAGCATGCGCTTGCCACGCGAGTCGACGTAGGCGAATGCGCTGTCGGGAAGTTTCGCCCGTTCGCTGGCGCTGAGCCGGGCCACGCCTCGACAATACGCCGAGAGCGCGATCGCGACTTCGTCGAGAAATCTCGAAGGAATCGCTTGTCGCTCGTTGTCATTGTCGCTGGGGTCTGCTACCGTCGAACACACGTTCGCTTCCCCGTGAGCTGTAGCCCCGGACGTTGGAGTTCTCATGCGTCTGCAGGAGATGGAAGCGGAGTTGCGCGAGTTCGTGGCTGCCCTCGAGCCCGAGACGCTGCCTGCCGAGGCGGCGGCGGGTCTGGTCGACACCTTCGCCACCATCGAGAAGCTGGGTGCCGCGGGCAAGGCGCTGGCGGCGCGGCGGGTGGCCGCCTCCAACCTCTGGCGGGGCGCGGGTGAGCGCTCCGCCGCCCACTGGCTGGCGCCGGGCGGGCTCGTCGGTGGGCGCCGCGATGGCGACGCTCGAGACCGCGGCGCGTTTGGGTGAGCTGCCGGCGGTGGACGCGGCGATGCGGGCGGGCGAGCTGTCGCCGGTGCAGGCGAACGAGATCGCGTCGGCCGCCGGGTCCGACGCGGACGCCGGAGCCGAGCTGGTGGACGTGGCGCGGAACGACGGTGTGGCCGGCCTGAAGGACACGTGCCGGCGGGT
>VAWU01000007.1 GCA_005888325.1 Actinomycetota bacterium | reverse complement strand
CGCTCCTCGAACTCACCGCGGTACTTCGACCCCGCGACCATCGAGCCGATGTCGAGCGAGATGACGCGCCGGTGCTTCAGGCTCTCCGGCACGTCGCCCTCGACGATGCGGTGGGCGAGGCCCTCGACGATGGCGGTCTTGCCGACGCCGGGCTCGCCGATGAGCACCGGGTTGTTCTTGGTGCGGCGCGACAGCACCTGGATGACGCGGCGGATCTCCTCGTCACGTCCGATGACGGGGTCGAGCTTGCCGGCGCGGGCGGCTTCCGTGAGGTCGCGGCCGAAGCGCTCGAGGGCGCGGTACTGCTCCTCCGGCGCCTGCGTGGTGACGCGGTGGCTGCCGCGCACGTCCTTCAGCACGTTGAGGACCTGCTCGCGCGTCGAACCCACCTTGTCGGCCATGGCGAGCAGCAGGTGCTCGGTGGACAGGTAGTCGTCGCGCAACTCGGCCCGCTCGCGATCGGCCGCTTCCAATGCGTCGCGCGTCGCCCGGGCGAGTTGGGGCTCGGCGCCGCCGTAGGCCTTGGGCAGCGCGGCCAGGGTCTCGTCGATCCGGTTGCGCACGACGAACGGCGCCAACCCCAGCTTCTCGAGGACGGGGAGGACGACGCCCTCCTCCTGGCCGAGCAGCGCGGCCAGCACGTGCTCCGGGGTGATCTCGGGGTGGTGCTGCTGGCGCGCCAGGTCCATCGCGACCTGGAAGGCCTCCTGGGTCTTGATCGTCCAGCGGTTGGGGTCGAGCGCCAACTTCTCAGTCTCCTTTGGGCAGAAAACTTGAGTGCTATTGTATCAGGTCTGAAGCTGGACGAGGCCCGGCATGGCGAGCGGACCCGCCGCCGCGGCCAGATCGGCGGCCGCCTGCTCGTCACCCAGGACGGCCCAGGCCCGCAGCACGAGCAGGCCGGCCAGCCCCTCGGGCAAGCCGAGCGGCTCGAGCAGGCGCCGGGCCGTGTCGTGGTCGCCCGCCACCACGTGGGCTTCGGCCTCCAGCGCGGTCGCGGCCGCGACCGCAGGGTCGGCGTGGGCCACCTCGGCGGCCTGGCGGGCCACCCGGGCGATGCGAATCGCGGCCTGGTGGTCGCCGGCCCGTATCCGCCCCCATGCGCTCGGAACCCCGCCAACCAGCCACTGGAGCGCCTCGAGGTTGCTGCGGTTGCCGCGCGACTCGAGCACTTCGCGACCCGCGAGGAGCAGCGCCTCGAGCTGCAGCACGAAGGCCATCGACGCAACCGGATCGGTCGAGGTCGACAGCTCCGGCGGGACCACCGGCTCGCCCCGTGCGAGGCGCGCGCCGTACTCGACCGTGCGGCCCAGGCATGCGGTCGACGACGCCGCTTCCAGGCGGAGCCCGCCGGCCCTTCGAGCCAGGTCGACGGCGGCATCGAGACGGCCCTGGAGGCGCGCGACATTGGAGCCGATGCAGAGCCCGTACCCCGCGAACTCGTCGGCACCGAGCTCCTGGCCCAGCTCGGCGGTTTGCCTGGCGAGGTCGGCGATCACGTCGAGTCGATCGGGACCGCCGAGCCGGAAGCGGAAGAAGTGGTGCCAGGCCAGGCTCACGAGTGAGGAGAGCTGGGCATTGCGGTCGCCCTTCTCCTCGGCGTCGCGCAGCGCCTCCTCGAGCCAGTCCGCGGCGCGGGGGTCCTCGGGACGAGCCAGCGCGAGGAAGCGGTACACGGCCATGACGCCGGGGCGGTGGCCGACGTCCTGGAAGATCGCGAGACCAGTGTCGAGTGCGGTCTGCGACTCGGCCACGCGGCCCATGTTGAACAGGGCGACGCCCCGGTTGGCGTGCGCCCAGCCCTCTTTCTCACGGTTGCCGAGGTCCGCCCACCTGGCCGCCGCGTCCGCGAGACCGGTGAGCGCCGCTTCCGGGTCGCGTGCCTGCAACGTCAGCGCGGCGACATGTGCGCGCTCGGCATCGATCGTGGCGTCTCCCGTCTCGACGGGAATGAGGTCGAGGACCGCGAGGCCCTCCTCGTTGCGCGACAGCTCGCCATACCAACGAGCCAGCCGGAGCAGGTCGAGCGGCGCGCGGTAGCCGAGGTCGACGGCGCGCTGCAGGAGGCGGATGCCATCGATCACGCGGAAGTCGTCGAGCAACTGCACACCCGCGGCCCCGAGGGCGCCGGCGGCCTCCGCCACGAGCGCATCGTCGTCGGGCCGGTAGCCGACCGCGCGGTCGAGGTGGCGCGCCTGGTCCTCGATCGACGCAGCCACACCCGCGGCCTGGCGGTGCCGGTCGGCGCGCACGGCCCGCGGCAGCGTCTCGTAGGCCACCTCACGCAGGAGCGGGTCGGCGACGTCGTAGCGTCCGTCGCCGTCCTGGCGGAGAAGGCCCGCCGCGACGAGCGGCCGGAGCGACTGGCGGGCCTCGACCAGGCCGAGGCGCTCGACCTGTGCGTCGGTGGCGCCGTTGCCCAGCACGGCGACGTGCTGCACCGCGGTCTTCTCGGTCGCGCCGAGCGCGTCGAGACGCGCTGCGAGGATGGCGTGAAGGCTCGGCGGAAGCGCGAGCCCGGCGGCGAGCTCGTAGTGCCCGTTGTCGGCCACCAGACCGCCCTGGTGGTGCACCATCGCGATCAGCTCGCGCACGTACAGCGGGTTGCCCCCGGCCCGGTCGACGAGCGCGGCGGCCGCGGAGGGTCCGAGCGGACGCTCGGGCACGAGGGCGTTGGCGAGCGCGGTCGCGTCGCCGCGGCCGAGCGGGCTCACGCGGACTGTCGACGCGGACGGGAAGTGACCCAACCACTCGCCGACGGGCCGGCCCGCGAGCACGAGCATCACCGGTACGTCGACCACACGTGCCATCAGCTCGGCGAGGAGCTCGATCGTCTTCTCGCCGGCCCGGTGCATGTCGTCGATGGCGATCAGCAGGGGACGCTCTGCGCTCTTCGACTCGAGCAGCCGGCGGAAGGCCCACAGCTGCTCCTGCGCGAGGGACGTCGCATCGAGCGTGCGCAACGCGGGATCGACGGACCCGCCGAGCGATCGGGCGCGCGCGTCGATCTCGGTCTGCCCGGTGACGCCCAGCTGGCGGATGATGTCGGCTGCGACGCGCGGCCCACCGAGGCCGCCGTACGCGGGATAGATGGTTCGAGCCACCAGCGCGTCCGTTCCCGCCTCGTCGGCGAGCTCGTCGATCAGCCGGGTCTTGCCCACGCCCGCATCGCCGGTGAGCATCACCACGGTCGCACGACGTTCGGCGCGCACCCGGCGCCATTGGGCACGAAGAAACGCCATGTCGTCGTCGCGCCCGACGAGGGGCGGTCGCAACGCCCGCTCGTATCCTCCGTCGTCGCTCCCGTCGCCCGAACCGCGCACGGCGATCGCCTCGAACGCCGGCACGGGCTCGCGCTTCCCCTTCAACACCATGGGCGGCCGCTCGGAGAACGAGACGTGTCCGGCCGCGAGCTGCGCCGTCAGTTGGCCCACGAGCACCTCGTCGGCTCCCGCCGCCTTCTCCAACCGGGCCGCCACGTTGACTGTGTCGCCCACGACGGTGACGCCCTCGTTCGCGCCGATCGCCGTCACCATCACCTCGCCGGTGTTGATGCCGATCGAGAACTCGAGGTCGGTGCTCAGTCCGCGCATCGCCAGACCCGCGGCCACGGCCCGCTCGGCGTCGTCGTCGTGGGCGACGGGAACCCCGAACACGGCCATCAGCGAGTCGCCCACGTATTTGTCGACGGTGCCGCCGTGGGCGACGACGACATCGGACAACCGGCGGAAGGCGGCGTCGACCGTGCGCGCGATGTGCTCGGGGTCGGCGGTCTCGGACAGCGAGGTGAAGCCGACGACGTCGGCAAAGAGCACCGTCGCCAACTTGCGCTCCTCCAACCCCGCGACCGTCACCGCAACATCGAGCGCGGCACCGCACTGGCCGCAGAAGTGCAGGCCCGCGGGCGTCGAGGCGCCGCACGACGGGCACGATCGGCCGCCGATCGCGTTGCCGCAGGCCCCGCAGAAGCGGAAGGTCGCGGGGTTCTCGAAACCGCACGACGCGCACGCGGTCATGATCGACGCGGTGGGACGTAGCGCGCGGGGCTCTGGTTCAAAGGCACCAGATCACGCCGGTAGTGACGGTGCACCTTCTCGATCAGGAGGCGGGCTTCGGCCTGCGTGGACTCCAATTCGGACCGCAACCTCGCCAGCTCGTCCTCCAGCTCCATCACCTGCTTCACCCCGGCCAGGTTGAGCCCGGCCGCGGTGAGATCGTTGATGCGGCGCAGCCGTTCGATGTCGCGCTCGCTGTAGCGACGGCTCCCGCCGATCGTGCGCGCCGGGTCGAGGAGGCCCTTGCGCTCGTAGATGCGCAACGTCTGCGGGTGGACGCCGGCGAGCTCGGCGGCCACCGAGATCACGTAGACGGCCCGGTTCAGTTCCATGCCGTTCTCAGTTCCATGCCGTTCTCAGTTCCATGTGCGTTCCATTGGCTAGACCCCCAGGTGGGTTCTGGGTGAGGTGCTGGTGGCCTCGGCCAGTGCCTCGATGGCCTGGCGCTCGGCGGTCGTGAGCTTCTGCGGCACGGCGACCTCGACGGCGACGAGCAGGTCGCCCGCTCCCTTGGCGTGCGGCACGCCACGGCCCTTGACGCGGAACGTCTTGCCCGAGCGCGTGCCCGGGGGGACCTTGAGCGTGACCGAGCCGTCGAGCGTCGGCACCGAGATGTGGGCACCCAGCGCGGCTTCGGCGAACGTGATCGGCACGCTCAGGGTGAGGTCGCGGCCCTTCCGACCGAACAGCGGATGGGACCCGACGGTGACCGTGACGAAGAGGTCGCCCGGAGCGCCTCCGTTGCGCCCGGCCCCGCCCCTGCCCTTGAGCCGGATGCGCTGCCCGTCGTCGACCCCCGCGGGCACCCGCACGCGCACCTGCCGCGCCCGGCGCTCGACTCCGGTGCCCGCACACGTCGGGCACGGCGTCTCTACCACCGTGCCCCGCCCCCCGCAACGCGGACAGGCCTGGCTGAAGGAGAAGAGGCCCTGGTTCTCCTCGAGCACACCCCGGCCGCCGCACTGCGGGCAGATCGAGGGGCTGGTACCCGGCGCCGCGCCGGAGCCGCGGCACGTGTGGCAGACGGCCTCGCTCGTCAGGTGGACGGTCGTGGTGATCCCGTTGATCGCGTCGAGGAACGCCAGGTGGAGCTCGGCCTCGAGGTCGTTGCCGCGCTGCGGACCGGTCGCGGAGCCGGCGCGCCCACCGCGCCGGGCCCGCGTGAACAGATTGCCGAAGATGTCACCGAGATCGTCGGTGTTGAACGAGAAGCCCTGGGCCGCACCGTCGCCGCCTGGGAAGCCGGACGCCATGGGCCCCAGCCGGCGGACCTCGTCGTACTGCTTGCGCTTCTCCGCGTCGGAGAGGACGTCGTACGCCGAGGAGATCTCCTTGAAGCGGTCCTCACTGCCGGGGTTGGCGTCGGGATGGTGCTTCTTGGCCAGCTTCCGGTAGGCGCGACGGATCTCTTGCTCGGTTGCCGTCTCCGGCACACCGAGCGCCTTGTAGTAATCCTTCTCGAACCATTCGCGCTGGGCCTGGGCCACGGTCGGCCGCTCCTACCCTCGTACCTTCACCATGGCGGGTCGCAGCACCCGCCCCTTCCAGCGGTAGCCCGCGCGCAGGACCTCGCAAACCGCTGCATCGCCATCGCCTTCCTCGTGCGCGACCGCGTCGTGCTCGTTGGGATCGAACTTCTCGCCGACCGGATCGATGCGTTCGAGGCCCTCCTTGGCCAGCACCTCGAGCAGCGTGGTGTGCACCTGGTCGAGCCCCTCGCCATGGGCGCGCGCGAGGTCGAACGTGTCGAGCACCGGCAGGAGCTTGTCGACGAGGGCCTCGGCGGCACGCTCCAGGTGCTCGGTCTGCTGCTTCAGTATCCGCTTCTTGTAGTTCTCGAAGTCCGCCTGAATGCGCTGGGCCAGCTCTCGGTACTCGTCGCGCTCACGCGCCAGCTGGTCGAGGTCGGTGGTGACGGCCTGCTCGGCCGCCTCCACCGCCTCGTCGACGGGCGCTTCGTCGGCAACGACCTCGTCCGGCTCTCGGGCCGGGACGTCGTCGGACATCAGGCCCCCTGCTCGTCGACGATCTCCGCGTCGACGACGTCGTCGTCGGCGGGTGCCGATGACGCCGCGGCACCGTCGTCGCCGGGGCTCGCCTGACTGGTCGCGGCCTGCTCGTAGAGCTTCTGCGAGAAGGTCTGACTCGCGGTGACGAGCGTCTCGGTGGCGTTCTTCATGGCGTTGACGTCGTTGCCGCCGAGCGCCTCCTTCAACGCCGCGAGCGCGCTCTCGACCTTGTCCTTCTCGTCGCCCGTGATCTTGTCGCCGTGCTCGCGCAGCACCTTCTCGGTGGAGTACACGAGCGTGTCCGCGTTGTTGCGGACCTCGGCCTCGTCACGACGGCGACGATCCTCCTCGGCGTGCGCTTCGGCGTCGCGCACCATGCGGTCGATGGCCTCCTTGTTGAGCGAGGACTGCCCGGTGATCGTCATCGACTGCTCTTTGTTGGTGGCGCGATCCTTGGCCGACACGTGCACGATGCCGTTGGCGTCGATGTCGAACGTCACCTCGATCTGCGGAACACCACGCGGTGCGGGCGGCAGATCGACGAGCTGGAACTTGCCGAGCGTCTTGTTGTACGAGGCCATCTCGCGCTCGCCCTGCAGCACGTGGATCTCGACCGACGGTTGCATGTCGTCGGCGGTCGTGAACACCTCGGTGCGGCGGGTCGGGATGGTCGTGTTGCGCTCGATGAGCTTCGTCATGATGCCGCCCTTGGTCTCGATGCCGAGGCTCAGCGGCGTGACGTCGAGCAGCAGCACGTCCTTGACGTCGCCCTTCAGCACGCCGGCCTGGATGGCGGCGCCGACCGCGACGACCTCGTCGGGGTTCACGCCCTTGTGCGGCTCCTTGCCGGTGAGGCCCTGCACGAGGTCCTGGATGGCGGGCATGCGCGTGGAGCCGCCCACCATGATCACGTGGTTGATGTCGTTGGTGGAGAGCCCCGCATCCTTGATGGCTTGCTCGAACGGGCCCTTGCACGCGTCGACCAAGTCGGCGGTGAGGTCCTGGAACTTGGCGCGCGTGAGCTTGTAGTCGAGGTGCAAGGGGCCCTCGTTGGTGGCGGTCACGAACGGGAGATTGACGCTCGTCTCCTGCACCGCGGACAGCTCGATCTTGGCCTTCTCGGCCGCTTCCTTGAGCCGCTGCAACGCCATCTTGTCGTTGCCGAGGTCGACCCCGTGGTCGTTCTTGAACGAGGTGACGAGCCAATCGATGACGCGCTGGTCCCAGTCGTCGCCGCCGAGGTGCGTGTTTCCGCTGGTCGACTTCACCTCGAAGACGCCTTCGCCGATCTCGAGGACCGAGACGTCGAAGGTGCCGCCACCGAGGTCGAACACGAGGATGGTCTGGTCGCCGCCCTCACGGTCGAGGCCGTACGCGAGCGCCGCGGCGGTGGGCTCGTTGATGATGCGCAGGACCTCGAGGCCCGCGATCTCACCGGCCTCGCGGGTGGCGGTGCGCTGGGCGTCGTCGAAGTACGCCGGCACGGTAACGACCGCCTGGGTCACGGTGTCGCCCAGGTAGCTCTCGGCGTCGCGCTTCAGCTTCTGCAGGATGCGGGCGCTCATCTCCTGCGCCGTGTACTTCTTGCGGTCGATCTCGACCGACCAGCTCGTGCCCATGTGTCGCTTCACGGAGCGGACGGTGCGATCGGGGTTGGTGATCGCCTGGCGCTTGGCCACCTCGCCGACGAGCACCTCGCCGGTCTTCGAGAAGCCGACCACCGAGGGCGTGGTGCGTCCCCCTTCGGCGTTGGGCACCACGGTGGGCTCGCCGGCCTCGAGGACGGCGACGACGGAGTTGGTGGTGCCGAGGTCGATGCCGACGGCCTTGGGCATGATGTGCTTGCCTTTCCCTGTGCGAACGAGTTCGAGTGCTGGTTCTAGCACCCTTGACCGTGAGAGTATAGCAAAGTTGATAGTGGCATTATCAAGGTCTCAGGCGTCGAACCGCTCGGGGCGATGAGCACCCTCGTCCTGATCCGCCACGGCGAGAGCACGTGGAACCGGGAGAACCTGTTCACCGGATGGCACGACGTCGACCTGAGCGAGCGGGGCGTGGCCGAGGCGCAGGAGGGCGGGCGGCTGCTCGCGGCCGAGGGGATCGGCTTCGACGTCGTGCACACCTCGCTCCAGCGGCGGGCGATCCGCACCGCCGAGCTGGCCCTCGCCGAGATGGGCGCGCAGTGGCTCCCGGTCCGCCGGCACTGGCGCCTCAACGAGCGCCACTACGGCCGGCTGCAGGGCAAGAACAAGAAGCAGACCGCCGAGGAGTTCGGCGCCGACCAGGTCTTCTCGTGGCGCCGCAGCTACGACGTGCGGCCACCGCCACTCGACCTCGACGACGAGCGCCACCCCCGCCACGACCCGCGCTACGCGCGCATCGCGCCCGACCAGCTGCCGGCGTCGGAGTGCTTGAAGGACGTGGTCGAGCGGATGCTGCCCTACTGGCACGACGCGGTCGCGCCCGAGCTGCTCGACGGCAGGCGGGTGCTCGTGTCCGCCCACGGCAACAGCCTCCGGGCGTTGGTGAAGCACCTCAAGCAGATCCCTGACGACGAGATCCCCGGTCTCGAGATCCCGACGGGCGTGCCCTGGCTGTTCGAGCTCGATGCGAGCGACCCGTGCCTCGTGTTGCACGAGCGCCAGCTCGGCGACCCCGACGACGTGCGCGGGCGGGCCGAGGAGGTGGCGCGCCAAGCCGGATAGCGCGCGCACTATCCACCACGTTCGCGCGGCTCGACCGTTACGGTCGAGCCGCGATGAGCCGACCCAAGATCTACGACGAGACCCGGATCGCGACGGCCGTCCGCATCCCCGAGAGCATCCACGACTGGTTGAAGGCGACCGCGCGGGAGCGAGACGTGTCGGTGACCTACCTCGTGGTCCGCGCGTTGGAGGACTACCGCGATCGGATCGCGCCGCTGACGCCGGCGCCGGCGAGCAGCGCACGGTGAGCACCCGGCAACGGGCGACTTCGACGAGCCGGTTCGGGGTTGGGCGCCGCGAGAGCCATGACGCCACCGACTTCTACTCGCGCTTCAGTCCGCCCGACCTCTCGGACGACGACGCGGTCCACCCCTACTTCGAGCTCGCGCTCGACGACGCCATCGTGACGGCGGATGCGCGTGAGCTCTCGCTTCCTCCCAACTCGGTGGCGCTCGTCGTCACGTCGCCGCCGTACTTCGCGGGCAAGGCCTACGAGGAGGCGCTCGGTCGCGACGGCATCCCGGGCTCGTACCTCGAGTACCTGCAGATGTTGCGGGACGTGTTCGCGCGCTGTGTCGAGGTGCTCGAGCCGGGCGGTCGACTCGCCGTGAACGTCGCGAACCTGGGACGCAAGCCATACCGCAGCCTGTCGGCCGACGTGATCGCGATACTGCAGGACGACCTCGGGCTGCTCCTCCGGGGCGAGGTGATCTGGGCGAAGGCTGAAGGCGCGTCGGGGTCGTGCGCCTGGGGGTCGTTCCGCTCGGCGGTCAACCCCGTGCTGCGCGACGTGACCGAGCGAGTGATCGTCGCGTCGAAGGGCCGGTTCGATCGCGCCCGCACCGTCGAGGCGCGCAAGGCGCAAGGCCTGCCGTGGCAGAGCTGGGTGAGCAACGACGAGTTCATGGAAGCGACCCTCGACCTCTGGCGCATCGCCCCGGAGAGCGCCCGCCGGGTGAACCATCCGGCGCCGTTCCCGGTCGAGGTACCGCTCCGGTTGATCGACCTCTACACCTTCGAGGGCGACCTCGTGCTCGACCCCTTCCTGGGTTCGGGGTCGACGGCAGTAGCGGCTGCGAGACGGCGGCGGCGCTTCGCCGGATACGACACCGATGCGACCTACGTGGAGATCGCGAGATCGAGAGTGGCCGAGGAGCTCGCGCCGCGCGACGCCCGACCGCGCTCCGCCTCCCGCCCCAAAACGGTGGCGTCGGAGCCCGGCGACGTCGGCGAGGACGTCCAGTCCCGGGCGACTCGAGCGGGCAAGGGAGCTCAGGCGCTGGCCGAACAGGCGGTCCTCGATGCGGGCTTCACCATCGAGGAGCGCAATCACAAGCTCCCCGGCCTCGGCATCACCGTGGGCATCGTGGCGCGCGACGCTCGAGGCGAACGCTGGTATCTCGACGTCACCGGGGCCTTCACGACGACTCGAGGTGGGCTGGCCCGCACCGACACCTTGTGGAAGTGCCTCGGCCGTGTGGGCGTGCTCGCCCGACAGGAAGGCGTCAGACCGGTCGTCCTGCTCACCTCGTCTCTCCCTCCCCGGCGCAGCACGGGCGACCGTGCGCTCCGAGCGGTGGGTCACGACCTGTTGTTCGACGCCATCGAGATCCTCTCCCCGTCGGGATGCGACCGGCTCCACGCCTACGGCCGGGGCGGTCACCGCAACCTGCCCCTACCCGGCTTCTGGACGGCCGCGGAGCTGGGGCTGCCGCGGCTTCCAACCCGCATCGGCGCGGCGGTGTCGTACCCACGGAGCGGCGGGGGGCCTGAGCCAAACTTGTAACAAAGCGTTCACGTGTCGGTCGCAACCTTGAAACGTCGGATTCCTAGCGTCCGGCCCCATGCCCGCTCAGTCGATCCTGATGTCGATCTTCACGTTGGCGCTGCTCCTGCCGGTCATGTACCGGCGCCACCAGCGAAGGACGGGTGTGGCGCCCGCGGCGTTCAACCACCGCAGGGGCCGCCTGGTCGTCATGGCGATGGCGTCCATCGTCCTCGTGGGCATGCTCGGCGGCACGGCGATGGCCACCGATGGCGACCGCGACGGCTCCAAGACGGGCACGAACATCGAGAACGTCCTTCCCGCGGGTACCGCACCCGGCGACGCCGTGAGCACGCTCGCGGGCCAGACGGAGAAGAACCGCGTCTCCATCAACGTCACGTGGCTGATGCTCGGCGGCATCCTCGTGCTGTTCATGCAGGCGGGCTTCGCGCTGGTCGAGACCGGGTTCACCCGGGCCAAGAACGCGGCCCACACGATGATGATGAACCTGGTGATCTTCGCCCTCGGCGTCGCCGGATGGTTCATCTGCGGCTACGCCCTGATGTTCGGTGCGGTCGATCAAGGGGGGTTGCTCGGCCTGACACCGCTCGGGTCGGCATGGCACATCGGGAGCTGGAACGTCCTCGCCCACTCGGGCTTCCTGCTCGGTGGCGTCGCCTACGACGTCTCGGTGCTCGGCTTCTTCTTCTTCCAACTCGTGTTCATGGACGCCACCGCGACGATCCCGACCGGCGCGATGGCCGAGCGCTGGAAGTTCAGCTCGTTCTGCATCTGGGGCCTCTTCGCCTCGATGCTCCTGTACCCGATCTTCGGCAACTGGGTCTGGGGTGGCGGCTGGCTGTCGCAGCTCGGCGCGCAGGGACCGAAGCTGGGCCACGGCTACCTCGACTTCGCGGGCTCGTCGGTCGTGCACGCGATGGGCGGCGTCGCCGCGTTCTGGGGGGCCAAGATCCTCGGACCGCGCATCGGCAAGTTCGCCAAGGACGGCACGGCCCGAGCCATCCCCGGCCACCACCTGCCGATGGCGCTCCTGGGGACGTTCATCCTCCTGGTCGGGTGGATGGGCTTCAACGGCGGTTCGACGTTCGCCGGCACCGACCTGCGCCTCACGGTGGTGATCACCAACACGATCATCTCGTCCGCCTTCGGGTGCCTGGCCGCGATGTGTGTCATGTGGCGGGTGTTCGGGAAGCCCGACCCGTCGATGACAGCCAACGGACTGCTCGCGGGTCTGGTCGCCATCACCGCGCCCTGTGCCTTCGTGGCTCCGTGGGCCGCGGCGGTGATCGGCGTGGTGGCCGGCATCCTCGTCGTCGCCGCAGTCGTCTGGGTCGAGCGGAAGGCCAAGGTCGACGATCCGGTCGGTGCGGTCGCGGTGCACGGTGCCAACGGGATCTGGGGTGTGCTCGCGCTCGGCCTGTTCGCGGACGGTTCCTACGGGGGCGGCCTCAACGGGGTGAACGGCGCGGTGAAGGGCCTCTTCTACGGTGATGGCGGACAGTTCCTCGTCCAGGCGATCGGCGCGACCGTCTGCGTCGTGTTCTGCAGCCTGATGACGATCGCCTTCTTCACCATCCTCAAGAACACGGCCGGCATGCGGGTGCCGGCGGAGGTCGAGGTGGCCGGGCTCGACCTGCACGAGATGGGTGCCCTCGCCTATCCCGACTTCCTCGAGGCCCAGGGCCCGGTGTTCTACCCGGTGGACGAGGGTTCCCCGCTCACGGCCGACCTGTCACCGCCGACCGGAGCCAGCATTCGAGAGGAGGTGGGATCGTGATGAGTCCGGTGAGGATGAAGAAGGTCGAGGCGATCTTCCGGCCGGAGCGGCTCGGCGAGGTGGCGACCCGGCTCGAGCTGGCCGGCTTTCACGGGTTCACCATCAGCGACGTGCGGGGCCACGGCCAGTCGCCCGAGCAGGTCGGCGAATGGCGCGGCCAGGCCTACGAGCTGCACGTCACCCACAAGCTGTCGATCGAGATCATCGTCGACGACCACGAGGTCGAGGGCGTGGTGGAAGCGATCATCCTGGGCGCGCACACCGGCGCGACCGGCGACGGCCTGATCACCGTCACCGACCTCAGTGGCATCTATCAGATCCGCGCCGGCGTGCCGGTGAGCACCTCGGCGACCCCCAGCGCCGACGCGCCGGGTTAGACGACGCGCCCGGTCCCGTGCGGCCTCAGGCCTCCAGGGCCTGACGGGGCGCGGCTTCGAGGAGGTAGCCGCGCGAGCGGACGGTGCGGATGGCGAGGCCGAGCGGGCTCACCCGCCGGCGCAGGCGCAGCACGTGCACGTCGAGCGCGTTGCGACCCGGCGCCCCGTCCGGCCATCCCGCCCGGCTCAGGCTCTCGCGGCTCACGACACCACCGAACCGGGCGACGAGGGCGGCCGTCAGGCGGGCCTCGACCGGCGGGAGCGGCACCCAGCCCGCACCGAGGCGGAGCACCCCGTTGCCGTCGAGGTCGGGCACGACGTGGTTGTGGGCGCGGCTGCGCGCCTCGAGGCCTGCCGTGCGCGCCCGAACGTCGTCCTCGACCGCGGGGACGCGGGTCCAGTCCTCGAGGCAGTCGGGCGGGAGCGGCGGCTCCTCGCCCGGCTCGACGAGCAGCAGGCGGGGCACGCCCGCAGCGACGAGCGCGTCGCGACGAGAGGTCTCGTTCGGCCAGCGGAGGAGGGCAACGTCCATGCAGCCGACAGTAGGAGGCGAACGTTGCAAATCCGTTTCGTGTCGGTGAACAGCCGTGCGCCAGTGAGCAGCCTGCAGCAGTCCTGTCGTCGTCTTGACGCCGACGTTAGATTGCGACCATGCGGACGCGAGACATCTACCTCGACCACCTGGCACAGGTTCCCTTGTTCTCCACCTGCTCGCGAAAGGATCTGCAGAAGCTCGGCAAGGCCTCCGACGAGATCGAGGTGAAGCAGGGGAAGGTGCTCGTCGAGGAGGGCAAGCCCGGCCACGAGTTCTTCCTCATCGAGGACGGCACCGCCGAGGTGCGACGCAACAACCGGAAGGTGGCGACCCTGGCTCGGGGCCAGTTCTTCGGCGAGCTGTCGCTGCTCGACCGGGGGCCCCGGTCCGCCACCGTCATCGCCAACACCGACATGACCCTCGTCGTGCTCGGCCAACGCGAGTTCCTGGGCGTGATCGACGAGGTGCCGGCGATGGCCCACAAGCTGCTGGCCGCCCTGGCCGGACGGCTGCGCGAGGCCGACACGGCCGCCGCCGCCCTCTCCCACTGAGTTGGGGGCCCTGGTTACCGCGAAGTAACTTCCCCGATATGCGGCGTTCGCGCATCAGACCGCATCACATCTCCATCGGCGTGGGCGTCGCCATGACGCTCCTCATCATCGCCTCCTACGTGGCCGCCTCGATCGAGGGCTGGCACGACACCTCGCCCGTCTCGCGTCCGGTGTTCGGGAACATCCCCGACCCGCTCCAAGCGATCTTCTACTCGGTGCTGCCGGTGTTGGTGCTCGCCGGCGCCTGGCTCTTCGCCCAGCGGATCCGCAACTGGGAGCGGGGTCAGCCCGACGACCGCTCCACCAACCCGAGGAACGCCAAACGGCGGGTGAAGGCCTTCCGCTCCGGCGTGTACATGCAGACGCTGCTGCGCGACCCGGCGGCGGGCATCATGCATTCGCTGATCTACTTCGGCTTCATCGGGCTGTTCGCGGTCACCACCGCCAGCGAGATCGATCACCAGATGCCGCCGTCGTGGAAGTTCCTGCACGGCAACACCTACCTCGCCTACTCGGCGTTCGGCGACGCCGTGGGCGTCGCGTTCGTCGCGGGCATCGTGTGGGCGCTCGTGCGCCGCTATGTCCAGCGGCCCTACCGGATACGCATCAAGACCCGACCCGAGGACGCGCTGATCCTCGGCATGTTCCTCGTGCTGGGCCTCACCGGGTTCGCCACCGAGGCCGTGCGCATCGCGCTCAACGGCCACCCGTCGTTCGAGCGCTGGTCGTTCGTCGGCTACCCGCTGTCGCAGCTGATCGACGGGCGCTACCCGGGTTGGCACCAGACGTTGTGGGTGACGCACGTCCTCAGCTTCGGCCTCTTTCTCGTAGTCCTGCCGGTCACCAAGCTCCGTCACATGCTCACCTCGCCGCTCAACATGTACCTGAGCGACCACGAGCGCCCCAAGGGCGCGATGAAAGCCATGCCCAACCTGATGGAGACGGAGCTCGAGACCTTCGGCGCGGCCACGGTCGAGGACTTCACGTGGAAGCAGCTACTCGACACCGACGCTTGCACCATCTGCGGCCGCTGCACGAGCGTCTGCCCCGCACATGCGACGGGAAAGCCCCTCGACCCGCGCGAGATCGTGCTCAAGGTGGGCGCGGTGATGGCCGCCACCGGCCCGGGCAGCACCACTGTCTCACCGGTCGTCGGCGAGGACCGCGACATCACGATCGGCGCGGACAGCGTCTTCGAACGCATCACCGCGGAGGAGATCTGGGCGTGCACGTCGTGCAAGGCGTGCGACGAGATCTGCCCCGTGAACATCGAGATCCTCGACAAGATCCTCGACATGCGGCGCTACCTCTCGCTGATGGAGTCCAACTTCCCGACCGAGCTGGGCAACGCCTATCGCTCGATGGAGAACCAGTCGAACCCGTGGGGTCTGTCGCAGGGCGACCGGGGCGACTGGGCCGCGGCCCTGCCGGAATCGGTCGAGGTCGTCGACGCCGGCTCCGCGTTCGACCACGAGTTCCTCTACTGGGTGGGCTGCGCCGGCAGCTTCGATGACAAGAACAAGAAGGTCACGCAGGCCACGGCCAAGCTCATGCAACGGGCCGGCGTCGACTTCGCCATCCTCGGCCCGTCAGAGCTGTGCACCGGCGACCCGGCCCGGCGGTCGGGCAACGAGTACATCTTCCAGATGCTCGCCATGCAGAACGTCGAGACGCTGAACGGGATGGGCGTGAAGAAGATCGTCACCCAGTGCCCGCACTGCTTCAACACCCTCGCCAACGAGTACCCGCAGCTCGGCGGCAACTACGAGGTCGTGCACCACAGCCAGTTCCTCGAGTGGCTGATCGCCACCGGCAGGCTCGACCTCGAAGGCGCCGCGCTCGAGGAGCGCGTCGTCTACCACGACTCCTGCTACCTCGGTCGTCACAACGACATCTACCTTGCGCCGCGCAAGGTGGTGGGCTCGTTGAAGGGAATCGAGATCGTCGAGGCGCCCCGGTCGGGGACGCGCGGGATGTGTTGCGGCGCCGGCGGGGCGCGCATGTGGATGGAGGAGCACACCGGGAAGAAGGTCAACACTGAGCGCTCACAGGAGCTCATCGCCACCGGCGCCACGCGCGTCGCGACCGCGTGCCCCTACTGCTACATCATGATCGATGACGGCGTGAAGGAGAACGGGCGCGACGACATCGTCGTGCAGGACATCTCGATGCACCTGCTCGACGCGCTGGAGACCGGCGAGCACGCGCGATTGGCCGCACCCGCCCCGGATGGCGTCACTGTGGCTGGCGACTGAAGAAGTCCCAGAGCACCGCGGTGGCGTCGAGCGCGGCGCTCGGCTCGTCGAGGTCGAGCGGGCGCCTCGCGGCTGCGTTCGGCGGCGCGCTGCCCGGCCACTGGTGGCCGGCGCCGGCGACGGTGACGAGCTCGACTTGCGTCCCGGCCGCACACGAGGCGGAGGTCACCGTCGTGACCGCTCCGGAGGTCGCGATGGTGGGCGGCCCAGCGCAACCGTCGATGACCCGCCAGCGCTCGATCACGCTCGGTATCGACGGCCGCGAGTCCTTGGCCACTCCCTTGGTGCCGACGCCGCCGGCGTACGGCACGTTCTGATCGTCGAGCCCGTGGATGTGCAGCACCCCGGTCGGCCGCGGCACCGGGCGCTCGCACGGGACCGTCATGCTCGCGGCGACGGGACCGATGGCGGCGAGCTTGCCCGGCAGCTCGCACGCGAGGCGATAGGCCATCATCCCGCCGTTCGAGATGCCGGTCGCGTACACGTGGTCCGAGACGACGTTCTCGGTCTTGATGACCTCGTCGATCATCGCGCTCAGGAACTTCACGTCGTCGATGCCATCGGTCTGTGGGCGGCCACAGCACGTGCCCGCGTTCCAAGGCCTGTCGATGCCGTTGGGGTAGGCGACGACGAAGCCTTCCGCGTCGGCCTTCGCGTCCCACCCGTAGCTCTGGCGCGCCTGCGCGGCGCTGCCGAAGCCGCCGTGGAGGACGACCACGAGTGAGGTGCCGTCGTCTCGGTCGATCGTGGTCGGACGGTGCACGAGGTAGGTGCGCTCGCGGCCGTCGACCTTGATCGTGCGGGTGGCACCGTCGGGTAGCGCGGTCGTCGTCGTCGCCACCGTGTCGTGGCTTGCCTTGCCGCCGCCCGACGAGCAGGCAGCCGCGAAGACGAGGAAGGCGACGACGAACCGCGTCACCGAAAGTTCTCGAAGTAACGACTCGGCGTGGGACCGCGTTGGCCCTGGTACTTCGAGCCCGTGGTCGACGATCCATAGGGGTTGTCTGCTGCGGTCGTCATCTGCAGGAAGGAGATCTGACCGATCTTCATGCCCGGGTAGAGCGTGATCGGCAGGTTCGCCACGTTGGACAGCTCGAGCGTGAGGTGGCCGTTCCAGCCCGCGTCGACGAAGCCCGCGGTGCTGTGGATGAGCAGGCCCAGTCGACCGAGCGAGCTGTTGTGGGTGGGGATGAACGAGCGCGACACGAGGAACAACCCGGACGGCGCAGCCACCTGGATGCAGCGCACCGGCACGCTCGGCACGTCACGGACCGCGGTGATCGCCCTGAACCGGGACCGGTGGGGCGTGAACCTGACGCGATACATCGGCCCGTAGTCGACGCCGGCACGAACCGCAAGTGCCTTCGCCTTCACTGAAAGGAAGCCGAGGCCGGCGGCGAGCTCGGCGATTGCGTCGACGAGAGCCTCGTCGGTGTGCGTGAGCTCACACCGTCCACCCTCGACCGAACCGCCGCCGTCCAGCAGGCCCCGCAACAGCGCCGCACGCTGCGCGGGTGCGCTGGTCAGGTACTCCGGGGACACGGGCCCCGCGCCGAACGAGCCGCGGCCGAGCCTGAGGCCCTCGACGTACGGGTCGGCCGGCAGCTCACGCGCCGGGTACTCGACCGGCTCGGTCAGGGGAACCTGGTGGTTGCGCCGGCCTCGGACCACCAACGTCGCCGCGATCTCGTCGGTCGTGCGCACCGCCCAACGCAGTCGCCCGCGCCGTCGCCCGTTCGCGTCGCAGGTCAGCCACTGATGGCCGGCGTCGGCGACGACCGTCGTGTCGTCGGAGAACACCACCTCTCGACACGGCCGGTCGAACATAGGCGGCGTCGCCCCGACGACGTTCGTCGGTCGACCGCGTTCGTCGAAGACCTCGTCGCCGACCCGGAGGTCGCCCATCGCCCGCCAGCCGCTCGGCGTGGGCACCGGCGTGTCGAGCGCCAGCGCCTTGCCCTCCAACCGGGCGACGAGGTCGTCGGGCAGTTGCACCCGCTCGGCCGTCGACCCCAGCACGAACTCGCCGGGGTGAAGGATGAACACCGTCTCTTCGCCGATCTCGACGAGCTCGGTGAGGTCCTCCTGGTTCTCCTTCACGTCGATGTAGCCCATCGTGTGGTTGCGGAAGACCCGGAAGTAACGGTCGACGTGCAGGTCGACCGACGACGGCTGAATCGAGCTCTCGTCGAGCGGCTCGATGGCGATTCGGCCTTCGGCGAGGGCCTTGCGGATCGACCGGTCGGAGAGGATCACGGGCGCTGAGGCTAGTGCCGGGACCAGGTGGGCCCTCGGCGCCCGATGCTCGCGCCCGACCCACTAAGTTCGTCCCGATCGCGGGCG
>VAWU01000006.1 GCA_005888325.1 Actinomycetota bacterium | reverse complement strand
GTCGAGGAACTCGACCATCGAGGCATGGGTGCCGACCGCGACGATGAGCTCGGCCCCCTTCTCGTAGGCGAGGAGCATGGCGATGTCCTCGCTGGTGCCCGCGCCCTCGAAGACCGAGTACGCCCGCCCGAGCCGCTCGAGGCGCGCCGCACCCGGTGCGTCGCCGCCGCGGTAGGCGTGCACCACCAGTTGCGCGCCGCACCCGATGGCCCGGTCCGAGACCGAGTCGAAGTCGCCGATGATGACGTCGGGCTTCATGCGGAACTCGAGCAACGCGTCCGCTCCGCCGTCGACACCGACCAGGACGGGCCTTACCTCCTTGATGTAGGACCGCAGGATGCTGAGGTCCTGCCGGTAGTCGAAGCCCCGCACGACGACGAGCACGTGGCGACCGCGCAGGTCGACCGTGAGCTCGGGCAGGTTCGGCGAGTCAGTGAGCAGGTGCCGCTCGCGTCGCAGGTACTCGAGCGTGTTCTCGGCGAACCGCTCGAGCTCCTCGCCCATGACCTGCTTGGCGGCCTCCAGTTGCGCCTCGAGCGACCGGAGGGTGTGCACCTTGCCCTTGGCCCCGTAGCACCCGATCACCGTCGATGCGGAGCAGGTCGCCCTCGGCAATCGCATCCATGACGTCGGTACCGGTCTCGTCGATCAACGCGATCCCCGCCGCCGCCAGGAGGAGCGGCCCCACGTTGGGATAGCGCCCGGTGATGAAGCGTCCCGCGTTCACCACCGCGGCGACCTTGGCGAGCACGAGGTTCTCCGCCGCGACGCGGTCGAGGTCGTCGTGGTCGACGACCGCGATGTCGCCCGGCTGCAGCCGCCTCACCAGGTTCTTGGTGCGCCGGTCGACATGGGCGAAACCCGAGACCCCGCTCGCGTGGCGTCGGGCGGTGGCCACTAGCGCCTCCGCTCGCGGCTGGCGTGTTCGAGCAGCTCCTCGGCATGGCCGTGGGCCCGGCTGCTCTCGGGCTGTCCGGACAGCATGCGGGACAGCTCGATCACCCGGTCGGCGCCCTCCACCGGCCGGGCCGACGCAACCGTGCGGCCCGCGCGCTCGACCTTCTCCACCGCCACCTGTCGGTCGGCGAAGGCCGCCACCTGAGGCAGGTGGGTGACGACGAGCACCTGGTGCGACTCCCTCTCGACCAGCGTCGCCAGCGCGCGTCCTACCGCCAGCGCGGCTTCGCCGCCGATGCCCGCGTCGACCTCGTCGAACACCAGCGTGGGGGGACCGGCGGTGAGCACCAGCCGCGCCGCGAGCATGGCGCGCGCCAGCTCGCCACCGGACGCGATCTTGGCCAGCGGTCGCGCCGGCTCGCCCGGGTTGGCGCTCAGGAGGAACGTCACGTCGTCACCGGGCTCGTCCGCGCCCACCCCGACCTCGAAGCGGGCGCGCGGGAGGGCCAGCTCTCGCAGGTGGCGCTCGATCGCCTTCCCCATCCGGCCCGACGCGGCGCGCCGGGCCCGCCCGACACCGGCAGCGGCCTCCTCGATGGCTTCCACGACGCCCACACGTTCTGCATCGAGTGCCGCCGCCCGGTTGTCGACGTCGTCGAGCTCGGCCAGGCGAGCCCGTGCGGCGTCGCCGAATGCGATCACATCCGCCAGGGTGTCCCCGTACTTCTTTTGCAGGTCGCGCAGCTGACGCCGGCGCTCGCGTACCTCCCCCAGGCGCTCGGGGTCGTCGTCGATCGCCTCGGCGGTCGCGCGTGCGTCGGTGCTCGCCTCCGTCAGCTCCGCACCGACCGCGCGCAGCCGAGCCTCGATCTCGGCGAACGGTCGACGTGCCGACACCGCGTTGAGCGCGGACGCGATCGCGTCGAGGGCACCGCCTTCCTCCGACAGCGCCTGCCGCACGACCTCACCGGCCTCCCGATGGCCGCCCGCGTCGGCCAACCGGTCCTCCTCCGCCTCCAGCGCGGCGTCTTCGTGGGGGTCGTCGATGACCGCCTGCGCGATCTCGTCGACCTGGAACCGGAGCAGGTCGGCCTCACGCGCGCGCGCCCGCCGGTCGCCGCCGACCCCGCGCAGGGCCTCGTCGATGGCGGCCAGACGCGCCCGCGCATCGAGGAGCGGGCGGAGGTCGACGGCACCGAATCGATCGAGCGCGGCGCGTTGCACGGCCATGCCGAGGAGCGACTGGTGGGCGTGCTGCCCGTGCAGGTCGACGAGCTCGCGGCCGAGGTCGGCCAGCTCGGCCGCGGTCGCGGGGCGGCCGTCGACGTAGGCGCGCGATCGCCCGCTCGCGGGGACGATGCGCGACAGCACCAGCTCCTCGTCGCGGGCCACGAAGCGGGCGTCGACGCGGGCCTCGCCGGCGCCCGGTCGCACCAGCACCGGGTCCGCACGCCCCCCCATGAGCAGCTCGACGGCCTCGACGACCAACGTCTTCCCGGCGCCGGTCTCGCCCGTGAGCGCCGTCATGCCGGGGCCCAGGACGAGGCTCATCTCCTCGATGACCCCGACGTCGCGCACCACGAGCTCGAGCAGCATCAGCGGTCGGTCAGCCCGAACTTCGCCTTGAGCAGCCGGTAGAAGTCGCGGTTGCCGAAGGTCACCAGACGCGCGACCTGGGGCGCGGCGCGGCAGACGATGGCGTCGCCCCGCTCGAGCGCGCCGAGCTCCTCGCCGTCGACCGTGAGCGTGGCGGGTCGGTCGTCGATGACCTCGATGCGGATCGTCTCGGTGGGCCCGAGCACCATCGGACGGTCGAAGAGCATGTGCGCGGAGACCGGCGTCAACGAAAGCGCGCGTAGCGTCGGAGAGATGATGGGGCCGCGCGCGGAGAACGAGTACGCGGTCGATCCCGTGGGTGTCGCGACGATGAGGCCGTCGGCCGCGTAGGTCAGGAAGGAACGGCCGTTGATCGACACGGAGAGGCTCACCGTGCGGCCGGACGACGGCTTCTCGACCATCGCTTCGTTGAGCCCGATGCGCGAGCCCGCAGGAAGCGCGCCCGAGGGGGCGTCGACCTCGACCTCGATCATCAGGCGCTCCTCGATGCCGTAGTCACCCGCGACGAAGCGCTCGAGGGCGACGCGGAGCTCTCCCGGCTCCGCCTGCGCGAGATAGCCGAGGCGGCCCAGGTTCACCCCGAGCACCGGCACGTCGTCGCCCGAGACCAGGCGCACAGTCCGGAGCATGGTGCCGTCGCCACCGACGCTCACCGCCAGGTCGAGGCCGAGGGTGAGCTTGTCGGGGTCGCACGACGACTCGTCGAGACCGATCTGCGCGGCGTCGGGCGTGGGTACGCGCACCTGATGGCCCTGGGCGATCAGCCAGGTCGCGACATCGAGAGCGAGCGCGGTCGCCTCGGGGCGGAGCCCGTGCACGACGAGGGCGATGGTCGCGGTGCTGTGGCTCGTGGTCGCGGGGGCCATCTACGTGTCCCCGCCCGCCCTACTGGCCCCGCCGGCTCCGCCGGCCTCGCGGACGACCGCGTCGAGGTCAAGCGTCGTTGCGCCACGCTCGTGGGCGCGCGCGTGGACGAGGAACTCGACGTTGCCGTCGGCCCCCCGGAGGGGCGACACCATGATCCCCATCATGACGGCATCGTGGGCACGGATGGCGGCAGCCACCTCACCCAGCACCCGGCGCCACACCGCCGGGTCCCGGATCACGCCCCGCCCCCGCGACGCCTCCGCCCTGCCCGCCTCGAACTGGGGCTTCACGAGGGCGACGACATCGGCGCCCGGCGCAGCCAGCGCGAGCAGGTTTGGCAACACCGCCGCGAGAGAGATGAACGAGAGGTCCGCGGTCACGACCGGGAAGGGACCCCCTCCGACGTCGTCGAGCACGAGGCGCCGGACGTTGGTGCGCTCGAGCACCGACACGCGTCCGTCGATCCGCA
The DNA here is from genome assembly GCA_005888325.1 of Actinomycetota bacterium. Lineage (NCBI taxonomy): Bacteria > Bacillati > Actinomycetota > Actinomycetota bacterium. The sequence goes on along the minus strand of VAWU01000006.1, from coordinate 17,762 downwards.
GCCGTTCGTGCAACTGCCCGTAGCCGACGTCGACCGCGACGACGTGAGCCGCGCCGTGCTGGAGCAGGCAGTCGGTGAAGCCGCCGGTGGACGCACCCGCGTCGAGCGCGCGCTTCCCCCCGACGTCGACCGCGAATCGCTCGAGGGCGGCCGCGAGCTTGAGGCCACCGCGACTGACGAATCGGGAAGCGTCGCCCGCGACGTGGAGCGCATCATTCGTGTGCACGAGTCGCGAGCCCTTGTCCGCGGGCGCGCCCGACACCGTCACGCGGCCGGCCGCGATCTCCTCGCGCGCCCGCTCCCGGCTCGGCGCGAGCCCTCGGCGGACGAGCTCCGCGTCGAGCCGGCGACGCGTGGCTAGGCCTTCTTCGCGCCCGACGTCTTCTTGGCTGCCGACTTCCTCGCGGCCGCCTTCCTCGGGGCCGCCTTCTTGCCGGGAGCCTTCGACAGCCGGTCGATCCTGCCCTCGAGCCGCCGGATGTCGTCCTTGGTGGCGATGCCGAGCGTGGAGACCTGCGACTTGATCTCGTTGCGCACCAGCGTGACGAGCTCTTCGGTGTTCCTTCGGCTCCGGTCGACCAGCTCGTCGACCGCCTTCTGCGCCCGCTCCTGCTGCACCTCGCCCGCCTTCACGAGATCCCGCACGAACTCCTCGGCGCGCTTGCGCGTCGTCTCGCTGAAGGTCACGCCGACGTCGAGGTAGCGCTTCCACATCTCGTTGGCCATGACCGGTCAGGCTAGTCAGCCGCGACCGGTGCTAGCAATAGTTCGCACGCGGGCGGCTACCCTGCGGACGCCAGTGATCCCCATCAAGGACTACAACCCCACCACGCGGTTCGCGGTGGTGACGGCCGCCCTCATCGCGATCAACGTCCTCGTGTACTTCGGCGTGCAGCAGCGGCAGGGCACGCAGGACCAGTTCAGCTACGAGCGCGCCGCGATCCCCTGCGAGTTGGTGAAGCAGCGCCCGCTCACCCTGGTCGAGGTCGAGCTCACCCGGCGCGGGATCTCCGACCAGGCGTGCGGGGTCGTCGCGCCCGAGGGCATCGCCAACCGTCCCGACTTCCCCCACAAGCAGGTCGACCTGGCGGTGCTCTACTCGATGTTCCTGCACGCCAACCTGCTGCACATCGGCGGCAACATGCTCTTCCTCTGGGTCTTCGGCAACAACATCGAGGACAAGATGGGCTCCCTGCGGTACGCGATCTTCTACCTGCTGTCGGGAGTGGTCGCCACGTTGGCCCACGTCGCCGCCCAGCCCGACAGCACCGTGCCGCTGATCGGCGCGTCGGGCGCGATCGCCGGCGTGATGGGCGCCTACCTCGTGCTGTTCCCGCGCGTGCGGATCCGCACGGTGTTCATCTTCTTCTTCATCCTGATCCGCGACGTCCCGGCCATGTGGTTGCTCCTCGCCTGGTTCGTGCTGCAGTTCTTCACGGGCAACAGCTCCGGCGTGGCGTGGGTGGCGCACGTCGGGGGGTTCGCGTTCGGTGCGCTGGTCGCGCTCATCTTCCGCAGCCGGCTGCAACCCGGCCCACCGCCGGCACCACCTGCGTGGCGCGGGGGCTACTGAGGCCACGTGCCGGCGAGACGCGTACCTTGACGTGAGCGTCAGGGTTGACGACGCTGTCAGCGATGCCGGACCCGGTGCCCACGTCGATGCCCGCTGCCGTCTACCAGGGAAAGGGGGCGATCACGGTCGAGACCGTCCCCGTGCCGTCACCGGGGCTCGGCCAGGTGCTCGTCGAGATCAGCCACTGCGGGATCTGCGGGAGCGACCTGCACATGGTGCTCGAGGGATGGGGACGGCCCGGCCACATCGGCGGCCACGAGTCGTCCGGACGGGTGGTGAGCGTCGGTGACGGCGTCACTCGCTGGGCCGCGGGCGACGCGGTCGTCACCGGGCCCTCGCCCAAGTGCGGCGAGTGCGCTCCCTGCCGGGCCGGCCGTCCCTCGCTCTGCCTGAAGCGCGCCGGCCCGACCGACGACCACGGCTGGCAGGGAGCGTTCGCCACCTACGTGTGCCGGGACGAGGCCGAGCTCTATCGCATCCCCCCGAACCTGGCGCTGCGCCACGCGGCCCTCACCGAGCCGCTCGCGGTCGCGCTCCATGGCATCACGCTGAGCGGGGCCCAGCCGGGCGAACGGGTGCTCGTCACGGGTGCGGGGCCGATCGGCCTCCTGAGCATCGCGGCCCTGCGGGCCCTCGGCATCGACGACGTCACGGTCAGCGAGCCGTCGCCCCGCCGCCGTCAGCTCGCGCTCGACGTGGGTGCAGCGTCGGCGGTCGTGCCCGACGACCTGGTCAGCCCCGACTTCCCGACCCACCTGGTCGACTCGCCTTACCACGCGGTGCTCGAGTGCTCGGGTCATCCCGGTGCGATGGAATCGGGCCTGGGCCAACTGGCGCCGATGGGGCGGCTCGTGCTCGTCGGCGCGGGCATGAGGCGGCCCCGGTTCGACAACAACCGCATCCTGCTCAACGAGCTGGTGATCACTGGCGCCTACACCTACGACGCAGACGGCTACGCCCGGGCGCTCGAGCTGCTCTCGACCGGCCGCCTCCCCAACGACCTGCTCATCGAGCCGGCCGACGTGACCCTCGACGAGCTCCTCGACGCCATGCACGGGCTGGCGGCGGGCGAGCTCGCCGCCAAGGTGATGGTGGTCCCGAAATGAGCGAGCCACGAGGCACGGTGAACCGGTGAGCGCTCCGCGTTTCAACCACGTCGCCATGAGCCTGCCCGGCGATTTGCTCGCCGCGGGCAACCGGGCCGACATCGTGGCGTTCTACGACGAGGTGTTCGGTTGGAAGGAGATCCCCCAGCTGACCGAGGACCGCCGGCGCCTCGTGCTCATGGCCTACCGCTACGACCAGTTCGTGTTCCTCATCGCCGACGAGCCGCACATGGTCGCCCCGCGCCTCGACCACTTCGGCATGGGCGTCGACACCATCGACGAGCTCGACGAGTTCCTGCGCCGGGCCACGACATTCAAGGAGAGGGACGACCGGGTCGACATCATCGACAAGAAGGCCGAGGACCACGGTGTGCTCGTCATCACGAGCTTCTACGTGCGCTACCTCCTACCGCTGATGGTCGAGGTGCAGCACTACGAGATGAAGGACAGCGCGGACAAGTGAGCGTCAACCGGTGAGCAGCTCGCAGGTCGCTCTCGAGGACCCGTTCGAGCACTTCGACAACTCCATCGCGGGCGACGTCCGCGATCCCTATCCCGAGCTCGCCGAGCTGCGCGAGAGCACGCCCGTGCTGAAGGTCGGTGGCGACGGTGACGCGCCGCCGATGTTCGTGGTGTCGCGCTACGACGACGTGGCCCGGGTGCTGCTCGACGGCGAGACCTTCTCCTCGTCGATGCTCGCCGAGGTCATGGGACCGGCCATGGGCGAGCACATCATCCTCGGCATGGACGAGCCCGAGCACCGCCGTCATCGGGCGCTGGTGGGCACCGCGTTCCGCCAGAAGATGCTGGTCCGGTGGGAGAGCGAGCTGGTGCGTCGCGTCGTCGACGAGCTCATCGACACCTTCGTCGACGCCGGGCACGCGGAGTTGGTCCGGCAGTTCACCTTCCAGTTCCCGGCGCAGGTCATCGGCGGCGTGCTCGGTCTGCCGCGTGAGGACTTCCCCCAGTTCCAGGTCTGGGCGAGCGCGATCATCAGCGTGAACTCCGCTTGGGAGCGCGGCATCGCCGCGTCCGTCGCGTTCAAGGAGTACCTGGCGGGGGTGCTCGAGGAGCGTCGCGCCCACCCGCGCGACGACCTGGTCAGCGATCTCGCGGTGGCCGAGCTCGACGGTGAGCGCCTCGACGACGAGGAGATCTTCTCGTTCCTCCGGCTCCTGCTTCCCGCGGGCGTCGAGACCACCTTCCGTTCGTCGGGCAACTTCATCCATGCGCTCCTCACCCACCCCGACCAGCTCGATGCGCTGCGCCGCGACCGCTCACTGATGCCGCAGGCCATCGAGGAGGCGTTGCGGTGGGAGCCGCCGCTGTTGATCACGAGCCGCATCGTCACGCGCGACACCGAGCTGCGCGGTATCCCGCTGCCTGCCGGCGCGAACGTCACCGTCATGCTCGGCGCGGCCAACCGCGACCCTCGCCGCTACCACGACCCCGACCGATTCGACATCTTCCGTGACCCGAAGCAACACATCTCCTTCGGGCACGGGCCGCACATGTGCCTGGGGATGCATCTGGCCCGGATGGAGACGCGGGTGGCGGTCGACGCGCTGCTCGAACGCCTGCCCGACCTGCGCCTCGACCCCGCCGGTGACGACCCGCACATCCACGGCCAGATCTTCCGCTCACCCACCGCGCTGCCCGCCCTGTTCGGCTGAGCCACCGCCGCGTCGGGCACCGCTAGGTTCAGGGGGTGCCTCGCTTCGAGACCTTCGCCGGCATCCGCTACGACCCCACGCGCGTCGATCTCGACGATGTCATCGCCCCTCCCTACGACGTCATCGGTCCCGACGAGCGGGCTCGCCTCGAGGCTCGCAGCCCGTGGAACGTCGTGCGCATCGACCTGTCCGAGCCCGAAGCAGGCCGTGACCGGTACGACAACGCGTGCCATCTCTTCCACGAGTGGCTCGACGCGGGGGTCCTCGTCGCCGATGAAGAGCCGGCGTTCTACGTCTATCGCATGGGGTTTCACGACGAGCAGGGCCGCCCGCGCCAGACCGCGGGCGTGATCGGCGCGCTCGAGCTCTCCGTGCCGGGGCAGGGCGACGTCCTGCCCCACGAGCGCACGATGTCGAAGCCCAAGGACGACCGGCTCAACCTCATGCGCGCGTGCCGGGCCAACCTCTCCCCCGTCTGGGGCCTCTCGCTCGCGGCCGGACTGAGCTCGCTCTGCGAGCTCCCCGGTCCGCCGGTCGCGCGAGGCACCGACGACGAGGGCGTGCACCATCGCCTGTGGCGCATTGACCAGCCCGGCGTCGTCGAGGCGATCACCTCGGCCGTGGCGTCGTCAGCCGTCGTCATCGCCGACGGCCACCATCGCTACGAGACCGCGCTCGCCTATCGCGACGAGCAGCGCGCCGCCGGCGAGGGGCCCGGGCCGCACGACCTGCTCATGGCCTACATCGTGGAGCTGGCCGACGAGCAGCTCACCGTCCGTCCAATCCATCGCCTCGTCTCGGGCCTGCCCCCCACCCTCGACCTCGTCGACGCGCTGTCGCCCTTCTTCGACGCGTTCGACGCGGGGCCGGTGTCGGGCGCGTCGACGCTTCCGGCGCGCATGGTCGACGCCGGCTCACTGGCACTCGTCGGGCGCGACCAAACGTGGCTGTTGCGGCCCCGGCCGGACGCGTTCAGCGATGAGACCGCGCTCGATTCCAGCCGGTTGGCTGACGCGCTCGACGCGCTCCCCGATCACCACATCGCCTACCAGCACGGGGTAGACGCGGTCGTCGCAGCCGTCGAGAAAGGTGACGCGCAAGCCGGCTTCCTGCTGCGCCCCGCGACCGTGATGCAGATCGCGGCGGCGGCGCGCGCCCGCCGGCGGATGCCCGCCAAGACGACGTTCTTCTATCCGAAGCCGCGTACCGGACTGGTGTTCCGGCGCTTGACCCCTGGCGCTCCCTAGAGCGCGAGCTCCGCCAGCAGCTCCAGCGCCTCGGGCTGCACGGTGCCGACGATCATCGTGGTGATCGGCGATTCCTTCCACAGCTCGACCCTCTCGGCGATGCGCTCACGCGGCCCGCACAGGGCCACCTCGTCGACGAGCTCGTCGGGCACCGCCGCCGTCGCTTCCTGTTTCTTGCCGTCGAGGTAGAGCTCCTGGATCTCCTTGGCGGCGGCGTCGTAGCCGTACCGGCAGGCCAGGTCGTTGTAGAAGTTGCGCCCCCTCGCACCCATGCCGCCGATGTACAGGGCGAGCATGGGCTTGATCACGTTGCGACAGGCGTCGACGTCGTCGCCCAGGATGACCGCCACCGTGGGGGCGATGTCGAAGGTCGACAGGTCGCGGTCACCGACAACGTCGCCGAACACCTCGGCGTAGCGCGTCGCGGAGAAGAAGATCGGTAACCAGCCGTCGGCGATCTCGGCTGCCAGGGCCACGTTCTTGGGTCCGATCGCGGCGAGGTAGACGGGGATGTCGGCCCGGAGCGGATGGACGATCAGCTTGAGCGGCTTGCCCAGGCCGGTGGCGTCGGGTGCCGTGTAAGGGATGTCGTAGTGGGGCCCGTGATGCTCGAGAGGACGTTCGCGGCGCAGGATCTCGCGTACGATCGAGACGTACTCCCGCGTCTTCGCAAGGGGCTTGCCGTAGGGCTGGCCGTGCCAGCCCTCGACGACCTGGGGCCCGCTCAGGCCGAGGCCGAGCAGAACTCTGCCGCCCGACAGGAGGTCGAGGGTCGCGGCGGTCATCGCCGTGTTCGCGGGTGTGCGCGCCGGCATCTGCAGGATGGCGGTACCGAGATGGATCGTGCTGGTGTGCGCACCCACCCACGTCAGCGGTACGACCGCATCGGAGCCGTAGGCCTCGGCCGTCCACACGGAATGGAATCCGAGCGACTCGGCCCGCTGGACGATCGCGATCGTGTCCGCGGGGCCCGCGTTCCAGTATCCGAGGTTGAGTCCGAGGCGCATGGGCGCACGCTACCGGAGACGGCGCGGACGTAGAGTGACGAGCTTTTCGGGACGTCGGGGAGATGAGGCGTGAGGGCGAGGCTGGGCTGGGTGCTGGTCGCGGTGGGCGCCGCCGGCCTCCTCGGGCTCGCGGTGACGGCGATGGTGCTCCCCATGCGCGTCTCGATCCCGGGTGGGACCTTCGTGTGCGGGCGGCCGTACGAGCGCTACGACGACGCGGGCGTGAAGCTTCGCTGGATCAGTAAGACGTTCATCGTCAAGTCCCAGCATCCTGACGTGCCCATCGGCGCGCTGCCGGGCACGACGTGTGCGCACGCGGCGCGCACCCGCCTCGTGGTGGCCGGGGTCGGCGGGGGCGTGCTCGTCGTCTCGATCATCGCGGGCGCCCTGGTGGCGGGGAAGCGGGGCCGGCTCGGCCCGGCCGAGGATGACGATCCCTCGCCGGTGGCGCCGCAGGCACCGGGTTTGCGCCACGTCACCGCTCTCGACGGCATCCGCGGCGTCGCGGTGCTGGCGGTCGTCGCGTTCCACACCGGACAGCCCTGGGCGCGCGGTGGTTTCCTCGGCGTCGACGTCTTCTTCGTGCTGAGCGGTTATCTGATCACGACCCTGCTGCTCGTCGAATGGAGCCGCACCGGTTCCATCGGCCTCGGTGGCTTCTGGGCCCGCCGGGCGCGGCGCCTGCTGCCGGCCCTTCTCCTCGTGTTGGTGGGCGTGGGCCTCTACGCCCTGCTCTTCGCCCGCGAGGCGGACGTGCGTGGGATACGCCACGACGCGCTGGCGACCGTCGGCTACGTGGCGAACTGGCGGTTCATCTTCGCCAAGGCCGGCTACTTCGACGCCTTCGCCGTCCCCTCGCCGCTGCGGCACATGTGGTCGCTCGCGGTGGAGGAGCAGTTCTACGTCGTGTGGCCGGTCACCGCGCTGGTGCTGCTGCGGCGCTTCCGCACGCCGCGGGCGCTTCTGGCCGTCGCCGCGCTCGGCAGCGTCGCGTCGATCATCGCCATGTCGATGCTCTTCCACCCCGGCCGCGATCCGTCGCGCGCCTACTACGGCACCGATGCACGCGCCCACACCATCCTCATCGGCGTCATCGTCGCGGTGCTCCTTCTGGGTCGCGCCCACACTGCCCCGCGGTCGCGATCGCGCCCGCTCGAGGTCGCAGGTCTGATCGGAGCGGCCTTTCTCGTGTGGGCATGCGTCTCAGTCGACGGTCAACGTGCGTTTCTCTACCGCGGCGGCTCCGCGCTCGTGGCGATGGCCACCGCCGCGGTGATCGCATCGGTCGTGACCACCACTTTTCCGCACCCGCTCGCCCGCATCCTGTCGCTGCGCCCGTTGGCGTTCGTGGGCCAGATCTCCTACGGGCTCTACCTGTGGCACTGGCCGATCGTGCTCGTCCTCACCCGGGCGCGCACGGGCCTGACCGGCATCCCACTGCTCGGTGCCCGAGTGCTCGCGATGTTCGTCATCGCGTACTTGTCGTGGTCGTTGGTGGAGATGCCCATCCGCCGCGGCGCACTGCGAACGAGGCCGCCGGGCGTCCTCGTCCCGGTGGGCGTCGCGCTGACCATCGTGGTGATGATCGTGACCACGCTGCCGACGCGCGCAATTCCCAACCGGGTCTTCGGGGAAGTTGCCGCCGCGGCACCGTTGCCGGCGGGCTTCGTGCCGCGACCGGGGCCGCCGGTGCGAACGCTGCTCCTGGGCGACTCCGTCGCGTTCACGTATTCGTCGGGTCTCGAGAACGCGCAGAAGGAATCCGGGGTCGAGGTCATCAGCAAGACAGTCATCGGGTGCGGCATCGCCCGGGGCGGGCCCATCCGAACCCGGGGACAGGTCGGAAGGCCCCCAGCGGCCTGCGATGAATGGCCGCAGCGCTGGCGCGCGCTGGTCGACAGCAGTCATCCGGACATCGTCGCGATCGCGGTGGGTCGGTGGGAGACGGTTGACCGACGCCACGCGGGACGGTGGATGCACATAGGTGAGCCTGCGTTCGACGCGTACATCTCCGCGGAGCTCGAGCGGGCCGTCGATCTCCTGAGCTTCCGCGGTGCGCGGGTGGCCCTGTTCACCGCCCCGTACTACGAGGGCTTCGAGCGCCTCGACGGCGGCCGCTGGGTCGAGAACGACCCCCACCGCGTCGACCGCTTCAACCAGCTCCTCCGCGCCGTCGCCCGACGTCACCCGGGCATCGTGCAGGTCGTCGACGTGGGCGGGATCTTCTCGCCGAAGCACCGTTACACCAGACGGATTGGCGGCGTCGCGGTGCGCACCGACGACGGCACCCACGTGACATCCGAAGGCGCCCGGCTCCTGACGCCGACGGTGCTGCCGCAGCTCGCGGCGATGGCATCGCGCTGAGCCGCGCTGAGCCGAGCTCGGCTCAGACCTCCCAGGTGCCCCCGGAGCGCAACAGCGCCGACAGGTCGCCCGGTCCCTGGCGCTCGCGCGCGGCTGCCAGCTGGCGGTCGACCTCGTCGCCGTAGACGGGACGCTCGACGGCGCGGAACACGCCGATCGGCGTCGGCTCGTGGGGGCCGCGTGCCAGGCGCGACAACATGAACGCCAGGCCGGGCTCCTCGCGCTTCTCGTCGTGCACGAGGATGGCGTCGTCGCCCACGTCGGACGCGTCGACGATGCGCGCCCGTCCCTGGCCGTCGAGGACGACGCCGCGCTCGTTCTCGGGGCCGAAGCGGATGGGCTCGCCGTGACGCAGGTCGATGAGGTTCGAGGGCCGGGCCTCCTTGGCGAGGATCTGCTCGAACGCGCCGTCGTTGAAGACGTTGCAGTTCTGGTAGATCTCGACGAACGCCGCGCCGCGATGCTCGTGCGCGCGCTTGAAGGTGGCCTGCATGTGCTTCCGGTCCATGTCGTGCGTGCGCGCCACGAACGTGGCCTCGGCGCCGAGCGCGAGGCTGATGGGGTTGAAGGGGTGGTCGAGCGACCCGAATGGCGTCGACTTGGTGACCTTGCCGACCTCGCTCGTGGGCGAGTACTGGCCCTTGGTGAGCCCGTAGATCTGGTTGTTGAACAGCAGGATCGTGATGTTGACGTTGCGGCGAAGCGAGTGCACGAGATGGTTGCCGCCGATCGAGAGGCCGTCGCCGTCGCCGGTGACCACCCACACGTGCAGGTCGGGGCGCGCCACCGCGATGCCGGTGGCGACGGCGGGGGCCCGACCGTGGATGGCGTGCATCCCGTAGACGCTCATGTAGTACGGGAAGCGCGCCGCACAACCGATGCCCGACACGAACACCATCTGCTCGCGGCGCACGTTGAGCTCCGGCATCAGCATCTGCACCGCGGTGAGGATCGAGTAGTCACCGCAACCCGGGCACCAGCGCACCTCCTGGTCGCTGGTCCAGTCCTTCTTCGTGGTCACGGGGACGGCGGTGTCGGTCATCCGATCAGCTCCAGCAAGGCCTCTTCGATCTCGGCCGCCTTGAACGGCAGGCCCTTCACCTTGTTCACCGACTTCGCATCGACGAGGTAGCGACCGCGAATCAGCAGCGACAGCTGGCCGAGGTTCATCTCGGGCACCAGCACCTCGCGGTACCGGCCCACCACCTCGCCGAGGTTGCGGGGGAACGGGTTCAGGTGCACCAGGTGCGCCTGGGCCACCTTGAGGCCGCGCGCCCGGATACGCCGCACCGCGGCGGCGATCGAGCCGTAGGTGGAGCCCCACCCGAGCACCAGCACCTCTGCCCCCTCGTCGGCGTCGACCTCGACGGGCGGGATGTCGCGGTCGATCCCCGCCACCTTGGCGGCGCGCAGTCGCGTCATGAGCTCGTGGTTGTCGGGGTCGTAGGAGATGTTGCCGGTGACGTCGGCCTTCTCCAGTCCGCCGATGCGGTGCTCGAGGCCGGGCGTGCCCGGGATCGCCCACGGACGCGCCAGGGTCTCGGGGTCGCGCAGGTAAGGCATGAACCCGCCGTCGAGGTTCGCCTCGGTCGCGAACGGCACGCTGATGTCGGGCAGCGACTCCACGTCGGGCAGGCGCCAGGGCTCGGACCCGTTGGCCAGGTAGCCGTCGGAGAGCAGGAACACCGGCGTGCGGTACTTCAACGCGATGCGAACCGCCTCGATCGCCGCGTAGAAGCAGTGCGACGGGCTCATGGCGGCGACGATGGGCACGGGCGCCTCGCCGTGCCGCCCGAACATGGCGTGCAACAGGTCGGACTGCTCGGTCTTGGTGGGCAGGCCCGTCGACGGTCCACCGCGCTGGATGTCGATGATCAGCAGCGGCAACTCCAGGCTCACCGCGAGGCCGATGGTCTCCGACTTCAGGTCGATCCCCGGCCCGCTCGTGGTGGTGACGCCGAGGTGACCCGCGAACGCGGCCCCCAGCGCGGCGTTCACACCCGCGATCTCGTCCTCCGCCTGCAACGTGCGCACCCCGAAGTGCTTCTGGCGGCTGAGCTCGTGCAGGATGTCGGATGCGGGTGTGATCGGATACGAGCCGAGGAACACCGACAGCCCCGAGAGTTCGCTCGCGGCGATGAGCCCCCACGCCAGCGCGGTGTTGCCCGACACGCTGGTGTACGTCCCGGACAGGAGCGCAGCCGGCTTGATCGAGTACGTCGACTCGAACAGCTCCGCCGTCTCGCCGAAGTTGTAGCCCGCCTTGAACGCCAGCGTGTTGGCCTCGGCCACCACCGGACGGGCGCCGAACTTCTGCTGGATCCATTCGATCGTCGACTCGACCGGACGGGTGTACATCCACGAGATCACGCCCAGCGCGAAGAAGTTCTTCGACCGCTCGGCGTCCCGCGGCTTGGCACCCGTGGGCTTGGCCGCCTCGAGCGTGAGGCTGGTCATCGGCACCTCGTAGACCTTGTAGGCCTTGAGCGAGTCGTCGTGCAGCGGGTTGCTCGCGTACCCGGCCTTGGCCAGGTTGCGCTCCTCGAACGCGTCGACGTTGACGATGAGCGTGCCGCCCGGCGCGAGGTCGGCGATGTTCGACTTCAACGCCGCGGGGTTCATCGCCACGAGCACGCTGGGGACGTCGCCCGGCGTGAGGATGTCGAAGTCGGCGATGTGCACCTGGAACGCGGACACGCCGGCCAGCGTGCCCGCGGGAGCCCGGATCTCGGCCGGGAAGTCGGGCAGGGTCGACAGGTCGTTGCCGAAGAGGGCGCTGGCGCTCGTGAAGCGGTCGCCGGTGAGCTGCATGCCGTCGCCCGAGTCGCCGGCGAAGCGGATGACGACCCGCTCGAGCTCCTGGACGGGCAGACGGGCAGCTTTGGTGTCGGTCATCTGGCGTCGCTCACGATGGAGTCACGAGCACCCAGCCTATCGCCAGCGCGCAGCTTGGCTGACACACCCGTCATTCGTCCCAGGGTCAGGGCGACTAGGTGAGCCTAGGTGAGCGAGGCCTCGTAGATGCTCTTCACCGAGGTATCCAGCGCGTCGTCGAAGTCGCCGTCGCTCTGCTGCGCGGTGAGCCCCTGGGTGAGGGCCCGCGAGAAGCTCGCGATCACGCCGGGGTTGTGCGACAGCTTCGTATTGGCCTCGTCGCGGGTGTACCCGCCCGACAACGCCACGACGCGCAGCACCTTGGGGTGCGCGACGAGGTCGGCGTACAAGCCGTCCTCGCTCGGCAGCGTGAGCTTGAACATCACCTCCTGACCCTCGGGCAACGCGTCGAGGTGCTCGAGGATGGACGCCTTCAGGATCTTCTCGGCCTCGGCCTTCTGCGGGCTGTGGATGTCGACCTCGGGCTCGAGGATCGGCATGAGCCCCGCGGCGAGCACCCGCCGAGCGACGTCGAACTGCTGATCGACGACCGACTCGATACCCGCCTTGTTCGCGAGCTTGATGACCGAGCGCTCCTTCGTGCCGAACACGCCCTTCCTCACGGCCCGTGCCAGCAGCTCGTCGAGGCCCGGCATCGGCTTCATGAGCTGCACGCCGTCGACTTCGTCGGCGAGGCCCTTGTCGATCTTGAGGAAGGGCACCACGTGCTTCACCTTCCACAGGTACTCGGCCGAGCCCATGCCCTCGATCTCGCGGTCCATCGTCATCTCGAACAGGATCGCCCCGAGGAGGCGGTCGCCGGTGAAGCTCGGACTCGTGATGATCCGCGTGCGCATCTCGTGGATCCGGTCGAACATCTCCGCCTCGTTGGCATACGAATCGTCGCCGAGGCCGTAGAGCTTCAGCGCCTTCGCCGTGCTGCCACCGCTCTGATCGAGGGCGGCGATGAAGCCGTCGGTGTTGCGGACCTTTTCGAGCATCTCCTGGTTCATGTCGCTCCCCGTCGTTCGCATGGGCTGGCGTCGCCCGTGGGGACCATCTTCGCGGACCCGGCCCTGCCGCGTGAACCCCCGTCTACGGGGCGGCCGAACCGAGCTGAGCGCGCGCCCGCTCGAGCGCGGCGGCCATCCGCTTCTTCTGGCGGGTCGGCACCACCGCGTCGGCCACCACCTCGGTGCGACTCTGCGTCACCCCGCTCGCCTTGAAGAAGCGCCGCCTGACGCGCCCGATGACGAGCACCTCTTCGTCGACTTCGAGGTCGGCGGCGCGGGCCGGCGCTCGGAACCACGACACGGGCACGCTGTCGGCCCGCTCGGTCTCACGCGGGACGGTGAGCTCCAGCGTGACCAGCTGGTCGCCGGACGGCAGTACCCGCAGTTCGGCCGGCCGGGTCAGACGGCCGACGGCCACAACCACATTGATCACTCCGACACTCATGACTCTCCCCCTCGACCTCACAGCTCTCGTCGACGGGGGAAGCGTCGGCGCCACCCTACTCGGGGGTTGTGACAACTACTCCAGCGCCTCCAGGCGCTCGACGACGTCGGCGAACGACGCGTCGCGCGCCAGGATGCGAGCGAACAACTGGCGGGCGTGGGGCATGTCGCCCGCCCGCTCGTAGAGATCCGCGAGCGCGTACCAGAGACGCAGGTGGAACCACTTCGGGCGGCTCGGTTCGGCACCCTTGCGCAAGAGCCGGATCGCGGCACGCACCTCGCCCTGATCCGCCAGGGCTCCCGCGGCGACGATCCGGCCCTCGGTGACGACCTCGGCACCGGGTGACGCCGCACGCAGCTCCTCCCACAGCGCGGCCACCTCCGGCCAGTGCCCGAGGGCGCGGTGGCAGTCGGCGAGCACGGGGTGCTCGTCGTAGGCACGGCTGAGGGTGCGGTAGGCCTCGAGGTGACGGATCGCGTCCGACCACTTGCCCTGCCGGTAGAGCGCCAGGCCCAGCAGCTCGCGCACCGGCGCGACAGCGGGCGCCTGGTCGGCGAGGGACCGGAGCAGGCGGGTCACCTCCCCGTAGCGCTCCCGCTCGAAGGCGCGCGCCGCGTCTCCCAGCCGCCGTTCCGCCGCCCCCGCCCGCCGCTCGCCGACCGCCGCGGCCAGGTCCTCGCCCACCTCGCGCGGGGGCCGCGTGCGACGGCGTGCGGCGCCGCGCGCCACCGCCCGGGTGGCCTGCCGCCGCACCGGCTCTGCCCTCTGCGGCCGTTTCCGTAGGGGCTCCTGGCGCCACTCCTCCGGCTCCCACGCGGGAGGCGGTCCCGCCTCGGGGGGAAGCCGACGGGCACCGCCCCGAGGCCGTGCTCCCGGGGACGCGGGCGGAGGCGTGACCTGGTGCGCCCCGCGGCGGGCAACCGAGCCCCAGCCCTTCCGGGGCGGGGGGGCCGCGGCCTCAGCTGCGCGCTTGCGGCGCGGCGCCGGCTTGCGCGGCGGAGGTGTGGGGCTCATGGCGATGAGCGTAGCCAGGGCCGGACGCGACGAGGCCCCCACTGCGGGGGGCATCGTCGATTGGAGAAATCCGGCGGCGACCTACTCTCCCAGGGGGCCTCCCCCCAAGTACCATCGGCGCTGGCGGGCTTAACTTCCGTGTTCGGAATGGGAACGGGTGTGACTCCGCCGCTATGGCCACCGGAAACCTGTTTTCAATTGGAGGGTTTCCCCCCAAGACTTCCACAGCGAGCACGAGCGAGTTTGTTCCCAAGCCCTCGGCCGATTAGTACCGGTCGGCTGAACACGTTGCCGTGCGTACACCTCCGGCCTATCAACGTGGTCATCTAACCACGGGCCTTACCAGGTTGACCCTGTGGGAGATCTCATCTTGCAAAGAGCTTCGCACTTAGATGCTTTCAGCGCTTATCCCTTCCGCAGGTCGCTAACCAGCCGTGCCCTTGGCAGGACAACTGGCACACGAGAGCTGCGTCCGTCCCGGTCCTCTCGTACTAGGGACAGCCTTGCTCAGATCTCCTACGGCTGCGACGGATAGGGACCGAACTGTCTCACGACGTTCTAAACCCAGCTCGCGTACCGCTTTAATGGGCGAACAGCCCAACCCTTGGGACCTGCTACGGCCCCAGGATGCGACGAGCCGACATCGAGGTGCCAAACCTCCCCGTCGATATGGACTCTTGGGGGAGATGAGCCTGTTATCCCCGGGGTACCTTTTATCCGTTGATCACCGGCGCTTCCACATGCAACCGCTGGGTCACTATGCCCTGCTTTCGCACCTGCTTGACGTGTCAGTCTCGCAGTCAAGCTCCCTTGTGTCATTGCACTCGACGGCTGATTGCCAACCAGCCTGAGGGAACCTTTGGGCGCCTCCGTTACTCTTTAGGAGGCGACCGCCCCAGTCAAACTACCCACCTGCCGCTGTCCCCGACCCGGATCACGGGTCCAGGTTAGAGCTCCGGCACGAACAGGGTGGTATTTCAAGGTTGGCTCCACCCCGGCTGACGCCGGAGCTTCCAAGCCTCCCACCTATCCTACACAATCCGTACCAAAACCCAACATCAAGCTGTAGTAAAGGTCCACGGGGTCTTTCCGTCCTGTCGCAGCTAACGAGCATCTTTACTCGTAGTTCAATTTCGCCGGGTCAGTGGTTGAGACAGTAGGAAAGTCGTTACGCCATTCGTGCAGGTCGGAACTTACCCGACAAGGAATTTCGCTCAAGTTATCCGCATGTCGCCATGCGGCTTGGACCATATCTTCATCTCATCCGTCGAGATGAGATGGCTGGCGTATGGCCTCTGAGGATTCCAGGAAGCGTGAAGCCTTGCGGTGATTCATCGTCTCGACGACGCGTGCGATGTCTCCCAACCCGTTGGGCTCGAGGTGACGTCCCTCGTCCATGAGTTGGGGGATCCGCACGAAGCGTCGAAACTCGTCACGCTTGGCCGTCCGCAGCGGATGTGACTCGAAGAACGGGACGATCCGGTTCCGGAGGTCGACGCCACGACGGACCGAGAAGCGGTACATCGCTTCTCGATGGTTGTCGTGCCGCTGGTTCCGGATGATCGTTCCGCAGGCGAAGTAGTCCTTCAGCAACTCGAGTGACGGGAGCGAACGCTCGCCCTGCGTCACACTGAATTCGGGCTGGACCTGCCAGCCCAGCCCCGCACGATGCTGGCTCCGAAGCATCCTTCACCGTCGACGAATCCGACGATCCACCACGGCTCACTTCCTGGCCTTTCCTGCTGATTGTCCGCACCGGTCGCATTTTCACCGCTCACTGCGTCGACCCTATTGACGGGGCCTGACAGCAACCGGTAGCGCCGGATACACGGGGTTCCCAGCATTTGGCCAGCTGCACTCGACAGGATCGCTCCTGCGAGGGGCAACTACCCGCGCACGTGCGGGTTCTCTTACCTTAGGACCGTTATAGTTACGGCCGCCGTTTACCGGGGCTTAGGTTCAGAGCTTCGCCCTTGCGGACTAACCCTTCCCCGTAACCTTCCGGCACCGGGCAGGCGTCAGAGCGTATACATCGTCTTGCGACTTCGCACGCTCCTGTGTTTTTAGTAAACAGTCGCTTTCCCCTGGTTTCTGCGACCTCTTCGAGCTCAGGACGCGAAGTCCTTCACCCTACAGAGGCCCTCCTTCTCCCGAAGTTACGGAGGTATTTTGCCGAGTTCCTTAACCACTGTTTTCCCGATCGCCTTGGTATTCTCTACCTGCCCACCTGCGTCGGTTTGGGGTACGGGCACCGTGCCAGCTGGCTAGAGGATTTTCTCGGCAGCATGGGATCAGTGACTTCGACTGAGACGTCTCGGCATCGGATCTCGGGGTTTGTGAGGGCCGGATTTGCCTGGACCTCCCCCTACCTCCTTACCCCGGGGCAACCAACGCCCGGGTTCACCTACCCTCCTGCGTCCCCCCTTTGCTGCCCGCCTCGGGATGGGTCGGTTCGCTCCCGAAGGAGCAGCCCCTTAGCGATCCCGACTTGGGATGGGCGCGGACACGGTGGTACGGGAATATCAACCCGTTGTGCATCGACTACGCCTTGCGGCCTCGCCTTAGCTCCCGACTGACCCTGGGAGGATTAGCCTTCCCCAGGAACCCTTGGGCTTTCGGCGGAGGGGTTTCTCACCCCTCTCTCGCTACTCATGCCGGCATTCGCTCTCGACCTCGGTCCACGCCGGTTTCCACCGCCGCTTCACTCCAAGATCGACGCTCCCCTACCACTCCTGTCAGAAACAGAAATCCGCAGCTTCGGCTCTAGGCTTGAGCCCCGTTACATTGTCCGCGCAGGACCACTCGACCAGTGAGCTATTACGCACTCTTTCAAGGATGGCTGCTTCTAAGCCAACCTCCTGGCTGTCTGTGCAGTCCCACATCGTTTCCCACTTAGCCTAGAATTTGGGGCCTTAGCTGGCGGTCTGGGCTGTTTCCCTCTCGACCATGAAGCTCATCCCCCATGGTCTCACTGCCGGGCTCTGGAGCATTGGCATTCGGAGTTTGATTGAGTTCGGTAAGCTTGTAGGCCCCCTAGCCCATTCAGTGCTCTACCTCCAATGCTGAACACCCGACGCTGCACCTAAATGCATTTCGGGGAGAACCAGCTATCACCGAGTTTGCTTGGCCTTTCACCCCTATCCACAGGTCATCCCCCGTGTTTTCAACCACGGTGGGTTCGGCCCTCCACGGGGTCTTACCCCCGCTTCAGCCTGCCCATGGATAGATCACTCGGCTTCGGGTCTACCGCATGCGACTGAACGCCCTGTTCAGACTCGCTTTCGCTCCGGCTCCCCCTCGCGGGTTAACCTCGCCACACACGGTAACTCGCCGGCTCATTCTTCAAAAGGCACGCCATCACGGCCGCCACCCGTAGGTGACGACGACGCTCTGACTGTTTGTCAGCCAACGGTTTCAGGTACCATTTCACTCCCCTCCCGGGGTAC